>NZ_VFTM01000015.1:0-144856 GCF_006439555.1 Mesorhizobium sp. B3-1-6
AGCCTCTCAACCTCGTCATCCACGGGCGGAGCAAGGAGCGTAGCGACGGGCGCAGACCCGAGGATCCATTCCGTGACGCATGAGCGCTGCTGCGGTGCAGAATTCTGCTTCGCTGCGTTCTTCGATCAGGGTCACGGAATGGATCCTCGGGTCTGCGCCCGTCGCTACGCTCCTTGCTCCGCCCGTGGATGACGAGGTTGAGAGGCTTCAGCCAACCCCCAACGTCTGCGCTGATTTCACCGAAGCGAATGGTGAAAATCTTGGCGCCCGACAACCCTGCAACCTTTCAAAATCCCTACGCCGAAGAAACCAGGCGTCTCAGAGCCCCGGCTCAAAGTTCCTTGGTCGAACGCTCGCTGAGCATCGCGCCGGTTCCAGCATCGATTGCCGCCAGGCTGACGTCATAGCCCCAAAGCCTGCGGATATGGCGCAGGGTTGCGTCGCGGCTCTGGGCCTCGAGCATGACGCCGTCCTTGATCTTGTGCTGGAGCCGCAGATGCCGGTCGCCCAGCAGGTCGACGTCAACCACCTGGATGTCGGGACGGCTGGCGCCGACATCGTAGCTTTGTGCGAGCGCCGACCGTATCTTGGCATAGCCGCGCTCATTGTGGATCGAGGCCACCTCATAGTGCGGCTCGTCGGCGCCGTCGGCGAGCACGAAGAGTCGCCATTTGCGGATCAGCGTCGGGCTCAGATATTGGCGGATGAAGGATTCGTCGCGGTGGTTGGCCCAGGCGTCGAGCAGGGTGTCGCGCCAGTCGCCGCGGCCGGCGATGTCGGGAAACCAGTCGCGGTCCTCGGCGGTCGGCGCGGTCGAGATGCGCTGGATGTCCTGCATCATGTCGAGACCCAGTGCATAGGGATTGATGCCGGAAAAGCGCGGATCGTCATAGGCCGGCTGGAAGATGACGTTCGAGTGGTTGCGCAGGATCTCCAGCATGGCGCCTTCGCCGATGCGGCCACGGTCGAACAGCGTGTTCATGAGCGTGTAATGCACGAAGGTGGCGCAACCTTCGTTCATCACCTGGGTTTGCCGCTGCGGGTAGAAATATTGCGCGATGACACGCACGATCCTGACGATCTCGCGCTGCCAGGGCTCTAGCACCAGGCTGTTCTTCTCGAGGAAATAGAGCAGGTTTTCCTCCGGCAGATTGAGCGATTTCTTGCGCTCGGCAAGGATTTCGTCCCCTGCTTCCGGCTTGTTCTTTCCCTGCGGGGGCGGCAGCGTTCGCCACAGATCGTTGAAGGAGCGTTCCTCGTATTCGAGGCGCTCGCGCAACCCCTCGCGCTGTTGCTCCGATGACAGTTTCGGCGGGCGACGGTAACGGAACACGCCTTGCTCCATCAGCGCATGGGCCGAATCCAGGATCGCCTCCACGGCGGCCAGGCCATGCCGTTCCTCGCATCGGGCTATGTAGCTCTTGGCGAAATCCAGGTAGCTCAGGATGCCGCCGGCATCCGTCCATTGCCGGAAGAGATGATTGTTCTTGAAGAAATGATTGTGCCCGAGCGCGGCATGGGCGGTCACCAAGGCCTGCAGGGCCATGGTGTTTTCCTCCATGAGGTAGACGATGCAGGGGTTGGAGTTGATGACGATCTCGTAGGCCAGACCGCGAGCGCCCTTGCGGTAGAGAAGCTCGTCGTAAAGAAAACGTTTGCCGAACGACCAGTGCCGGTACATCAGCGGCATGCCGATCGACGAATAGGCGTCGAGCATCTGCTCGGAGGAAATGACCTCCATCTGCACCGGGTAGATGTCGAGGTGAAGCACTTCGCAGCCGATCGCTTCGATCTCGTCATAGACCCGGGACAGCTTGTTGAAATCCCAGTCGGACCCGGAAAACAGCAGTTCGGACTTGCGCGCCTGGCTGACCATCGCCGAAGCCCTCAAGCGCTCTTGCGCAAGCCGGGCTGCCTGGCGAAGAGCTCGCGGAAGACCGGGTATATGTCGGCCGGCGCGGCAATGCGCCTCATCTGGAAGTTCGGCCATTTGCCGTCGACGGCGTTGTAGGCGCGCCAGAGCGACGTGCCGTTCTCGGTCGAGCCGAAAATGTGGCTTTCCCGCTCATCGATGATCTCCACATAGGCGAAATACTGGCAAAGCCCCATGAGTTTGCGGTCCAGCAGTTCTATGCAGCGTTCGGAGTCGGTGGCGAAATTGTCGCCGTCGGAGGCCTGGGCGGCGTAGATGTTCCATTCAGAGGCCGGATATCGCTCTTCGATGATGCGATGCATCTCCTCGAGCGCCGTGGAAACGACGGTGCCGCCGCTTTGCGTGTGGTAGAAGAACGTGTGCTCGTCCACCTCCTTGGCCTCGTGGGTGTGGCGAATGAAGACGATTTCGGTGCGCTCGTATCGTCGCGTCAGGAACAGATGAAGCAGCACGAAGAAGCGTTTGGCCAGATCCTTCTCTCGCTCGCCCATCGATCCGGAGACGTCCATCAGGCAGAACATGACGGCACTGGCATTCGGCCGCGGCTGCGGGTCGAAGCGATTGAAGCGGATGTCGACCGGATCGACATAGGCAATCCGCCTGCGCCGGCGCTCCAGCCGATCGAACTCGTCGCGCAGAGCCTCGATGCGTTCGCGTGTCTTTGCATCCGGCGGCCTGGATTCCAGCTCGGCGATCTGCCCGGCGATGGCGTCCACGTCAGCCTGCTTCGGACGCCTGAGCGCGATGCGGCGCCCGTGGCTGTTTCGCATCGTGCGCCCGACATTGATGTTGGTCGGCGCGCCGCTTGCGGCGAAACCCGCCCGCTTCGGCTTGAAGCTGAGTATCTGCTTTAGACTGAGCTTGACCAGATCCGGCAGTTCGAGGTCCTCGAAGAAAAGGTCGAGCACTTCCTCGCGTGACAGCACGAAGCGGAAGTCGTCCTCGGATTCCGTGGTCCCCGGAGCCGAGCCGTAGCCTCCGCCGCCGCCAGGCTTGTCGATAAGATCGCCAGGGCTGAACGTCCGGTTGCCGGGCAGGATGTGCTGGCGCCGGCCGCTTTCCTTGTCTTCGCCGAAGGTCGGTTCGCCGGTGCCCTTGCGAGGCATCGGCACGGCGTGCTCGCGGTCGAGCTCGGCGATCCCGCCGGCGCGGACCTTGTCGCGGATGGAGCGCTTGAGCTCTTCGCGGGCACGCCTGAGGAAGCGCTGGCGATTGCCAAGGCTTTTGTCCTTCGGATTCAGGCGGCGGTCGATGAAGATCGGCATGGAACCGTCCCGGCTTTGATCAGCCCGCCTTGTTCACGCGCATATACCAGTCGACCAGCCGGCGCACCTGCCGCTGGGTATAGCCGCGTTCCACCATGCGCTGCACGAATTCGTTGTGCCGTTTCTCCGTGACGCTGTCCTGCTTGGAGCCGAAGCTGATCACCGGCAGCAGGTCCTCGACCTGGCCGAACATGCGCTTCTCGATGACCTCGCGAAGCTTTTCGTAGCTCGTCCAGGACGGGTTGCGGCCATGGTTGCGCGCCCGGGCGCGCAAGGTGAATTTGACCACTTCGTTGCGGAAGTCCTTGGGATTGGCGATGCCAGCCGGCTTCTCGACCTGCGACAACTCCTTGTCCAGGACCTCGCGGTTGAGGATCTGGCCGGTGTCGGGGTCCTTGTAGTCCTGATCCTCGATCCAGGCATCGGCATAGGCGATGTAACGGTCGAAGAGGTTCTGACCGTACTCGCTGTAGGATTCCAGATAGGCCTTCTGGATCTCGTGACCGATGAACTCGGCATAGCGCGCCGCGAGTTCCGACTTGATGAATTCGAGATAGGCGGCCTCCGTTTCCTTCGGGAATTGCTCGCGCTTGATCGCCTCCTCGAGGATGTACATCAGGTGCACGGGATCGGCCGCCACCTCCTTGGTGTCGTAGTTGAACGTCTGCGACAGGATCTTGAAGGCGAAGCGCGTGCTGACTCCGGTCATGCCTTCGTCGACGCCGGCGGCGTCGCGATATTCCTGGACGGACTTCGCCTTCGGATCGACCTCCTTGAGGTTCTCGCCGTCATAGGCGCGCATCTTGGTGTAGAGCGGCGAGTTCTCATGTTCGGCAAGGCGGGTCGAAACGGTGAAACGGCTGAGAATGTCCAGCACCTCTGGCGCGCAGGGACTGCTTGCCAATTCGCTTTCGCGCAACAGCTTCTCGTAGATGTGCCTTTCCTCGGTGATGCGCAGGCAATAGGGAACCTTGACCACGAGGATGCGGTCGAGGAAGGCCTCGTTGTTCTTGTTGTTCTTGAACTGCTGCCATTCCGATTCGTTGGAATGGGCAACGACGATGCCCTGATAGGGGAAGGCGCCGAAATTTTCGGTGCCGTTGTAGCTGCCTTCCTGGGTTGCCGTCAGCAACGGGTGCAGGACCTTGATGGGCGCCTTGAACATCTCGACGAATTCGAGCAGGCCCTGCGTCGTCCGGTTCAGGCCGCCGCTGTAGGAATAGGCGTCCGGGTCGGACTGGCTGAAGTGCTCCAATTGCCTGATGTCGACCTTGCCGACCAGCGCCGAGACGTCCTGGTTGTTCTCGTCGCCGGGCTCGGTCTTGGCGATGGCAATCTGGCGCAGCCGCGACGGCATCAGCTTGACGACGCTGAATTTGGAGATGTCGCCCGACAGTTCGTCGAGGCGCTTGGCCGCCCAGGGCGAAATCAGTCCGTTCAGGCGGCGGCGGGCGATGCCGTATTTATCCTCCAGCAGATCGCCCATGCGGTCGGGATGGAAAAGGCCGAGCGGCGATTCGAAGACCGGGCTGATCTTGTTGCCGACCTTGAGCGTGTAGATCGGGCGCTCCTCCATCAGCTTCTTCAGCCGTTCGGCCAGCGAGGATTTGCCGCCGCCAACCGGACCGAGGAGATAGAGGATCTGCTTGCGCTCCTCGAGGCCCTGCGAGGCATAGCGGAAATATCCGGCGATGCGCTCGATCGTGTCCTCCATTCCGTAGAAATCGGAAAAGGAGGGATAGACCTTGACGGTGCGGTTGGAAAAAATGCGGCCGAGCCGCTCGTCCTTGCTGGTGTCGATCAGGTTCGGCTCGCCGATTGCCGCAACCATGCGTTCGGGCGCCGAGGCATACATGGATTTGTCCTCGCGGCAGGCTAGCAGGTATTGCTGGAGGCTTATCTCCTCCTGAGCCGCGTTGGAATAAATCTCCGAAAACAGATCGAAGACGTCTGTTTGATTCTCGCGCATGATGCTTTGCCTCGGAGCCGACAGGCTGCCAATCGGCTCATCGCTTCATCAACTGCCGGAAAGCATTGTGGTTCCCTTCACATGAAGGGGAGCTCTCCGCACTCCGACATCGGCCCCCCGGAGTTCCCGATTCGGCCGAAAATGCTCGCCTAGTAAGATACGTGGTGATTGCCGGCGGACCGTCAAGGACTGGATTTGTTTTCGCACCGAAAGTTGTCATTTTTGGTCAGTAAATGAGGTGCGTGGCCAGGGTCCGTGCGCTGTCGCCGCAACCTGACTGGAGATGACGATGATCAATCGACGCAGGCTTATCGTGGCATCGCTGGCGGCACTGTTGCCGCCAGGTGCGTCGGCGACCGGGCGTCCGGGCCAGCCGGAACCGCAAACCCTCGATTACGGTCCGGCCAAGCTCGATGTCCATGCAGGCGACGACGCGAACAAGCTGCCGGTGGTCTTCTTCGTCCATGGCGGCGCCTGGCGGTTCGGCAAACGCAGCCAGGTCGGCGCCAAGCCGGGCTTCCTGCTCGCCAATGGCTTCGTGTTCGTCTCGATCGATTACCGCATGCTGCCGCAAGCGGATGTCGCCACCCAGGCCGGTGATGTCGAAAAGGCCTACGCCTATGTGCGCGCCAACATCGCCCGGCATGGCGGCGATCCGGACCGCATCGTCGGCATGGGCCATTCGGCCGGCTGCCATCTGATTGCGCTGACCGGCATGCGCGGCGGATTGCCCGGTGTCGCCGCGCTGATCCTCGACGACACCAGGGCCTATGATCTTGCCGCGCTTTCCAGGAATGGCGGTATGGTTCGGGCTTATGCGCGTGCCTTTTCCGACCCGGCACAGTGGGCGGCGCTGTCGCCGGCGAGCTATGTCGACGGCCGAAAGCATCCGCCGACCTTCATCGCCTATTCGCGGGCATCCGGGCGAGGCGAAGAATCGAAAGCTTTCGCGGAACGCCTGCGCGCCACCGGCACTAAGGTCACGCTGTTCGACGGCAGCGCCTACACACATATGTCGATCAACCGCGATTTCGGCGAGGACGGCGATGCCCTGACCGCGGCCGCGCTGGCCTTCCTCAAGGCGACCGTCGGCTGACTACCAGCGCGTCTTCTCGCCGGGCGCGGCCGGCTCGATCGCCAGCGCATGCACGCCGGCTTTCAATTCGTCGGCGAGCAGTTCGTTGACGGCGCGATGGCGCTCGACGCGACCCATGCCGGCAAAGGCGGCAGAGACGACGCGGACGCGGAAATGTGTTTCGCCGGCGCCGTCGAACGTCGCATGGTGGCCTGACTCGACATGGTGATGGCCGGCGTGAAGGTGGCTTTCGTTGATGACGGCGAGCCTTTCGGGCGAAAACGCCGCCTTCAGCTTGTTTTCCATCGTCGACTGTATGGACATCCTGGGTTCCCTTCCCCACATCTGCGGAACAGCCGCAAAATCTTGAATTTCGACCGCTTTTAAGCCGCGATTCAGCGGTTAGGGCGATCATCGGCGAAATGTCAATTCTTGTTTCGCACGTGCGAACAGCCCATAAATGGGTGAGATGAAAGCGTATCCCAAATATTTCGAGAAAATTCGAATCCGGCCGGAGAAGGACGCGGAGCTTAAGTCGCGCGCGCCGATCTGCCAGTGGGATGGCTGCAACGAGGCGGGAACGCATCGCGCGCCGGTCGGGCGCCTCAAGGAGGGCGAGTATTTCCGCTTCTGCTTCGACCATGTGCGCGAATACAACAAGGGCTTCAACTACTTCTCCGGCGTGTCGGATACAGAGATCGCCCGCTTCCAGAAGGAGGCGCTGACCGGCCACAGGCCGACTTGGCGCATGGGCGCCAATGTCGGCGGAATGCGCTCGGCGCCGGATTTCGCGCAACAGCGTTCGGGCCGCGCCGGCTACC
The DNA here is from genome assembly GCF_006439555.1 of Mesorhizobium sp. B3-1-6. Taxonomy (NCBI): domain Bacteria; kingdom Pseudomonadati; phylum Pseudomonadota; class Alphaproteobacteria; order Hyphomicrobiales; family Phyllobacteriaceae; genus Mesorhizobium; species Mesorhizobium sp. B3-1-6. Next base: position 7,064 of record NZ_VFTM01000015.1, read on the forward strand.
ACAACCGCATGCGCGACCCGTTCAATCTGTTCGGTTCAGGCGCGCGCGAGCCCCGCGAGCGCAAGGCAAAGCCGCTTGAGGCCAAGGCGCTGGAAACGCTTGGCCTTGATACAAAGGCGACTGGTCAGGACATCAAGGCACGCTATAAGGAACTCGTTAAGCGCCACCATCCGGATGCGAATGGCGGCGACAGGGGTTCGGAAGACCGGTTCCGCGATGTGCTGCAGGCCTATCGCGTGCTCAAGCAAGCAGGATTGTGCTGAGCGGCCCTACGGTCCCATGTCGTTTTCCAACTTTCATAAGGTTGGAAAACGCTCTAAGACCGCCCCCGGACAAAATCGATTGCCGGCGAAACGCGGCGTTTCGCCCGTGGAGACGTTGATAGAGATGAACAAGGTCGATCGCGACATCGCCAACCTGCCCGACACGACGGTGTCGGTGAAGGAGAAATTCGGTTTCGATTCCAAGATGGTCGTGCCCGCCTATTCGGCGGCGACCGAGCATGTGCCGGACATCGACCCGGATTATCTGTTCGACAAGGCGACGACATTGGCGATCCTCGCCGGCTTTGCCTACAACCGCCGCGTCATGGTGTCGGGCTATCACGGCACCGGCAAGTCGACGCATATCGAGCAGGTGGCGGCGCGGCTCAACTGGCCTTGCGTGCGCGTCAACCTCGACAGCCATGTCAGCCGTATCGACCTCGTCGGCAAGGACGCCATCGTCGTCAAGGAAGGCCTGCAGGTCACCGAATTCCGCGACGGCATCCTGCCCTGGGCCTATCAGCACAATGTCGCGCTCTGCTTCGACGAGTACGATGCCGGCCGCCCGGACGTGATGTTCGTCATCCAGCGCGTGCTGGAATCGTCGGGCCGGCTGACGCTGCTCGACCAGAGCCGGGTCATCCGCCCGCATCCGGCGTTCCGGCTGTTCGCCACCGCCAACACGGTCGGCCTTGGCGACACCACCGGCCTCTATCACGGCACGCAGCAGATCAACCAGGCGCAGATGGACCGCTGGTCGATCGTCACCACGCTCAACTACCTGCCGCACGACAATGAAGTGAACATCGTGCTGGCCAAGGCCAAGCACTATCGCGACAGCAAGGGCAAGGACATCGTCAACAAGATGGTGCGCGTCGCCGACATGACGCGCTCGGCCTTCATCAATGGCGACCTGTCCACCGTGATGAGCCCGCGTACCGTCATCACCTGGGCCGAAAACGCCGAAATCTTCGGCGACATCGGCATGGCGTTCCGGCTGACCTTCCTCAACAAGTGCGACGAGCTGGAGCGTTCGGTGGTGGCGGAGTTCTACCAGCGCGCCTTCGGCGAGGATCTGCCGGAGAGCGCCGCCAACGTGGTGCTGGGCTAGGCGCGCAGCCGAAAGGCCTCCAGCCTTTCAGCACCAATCGCGCAAGGAATGATCATGGCGGGTCCGGGCGACAACACGCGCAACAAGCCGAAGAACGGGTCTGAAGCCGACAGCTTCAAGCGCGCCGTCACCGTGTGCATGCGCGCCGTCGCCGGCGACAAGGACCTCGAGGTCGGCTTCGCCAAGGACCGTCCGGCCTTGGCCGGCAACCGCGCGCGCCTGCCCGAGCTGCCAAAGAAAGCCTCCCGCAACGACATCGCGATCACGCGCGGCTTGGGCGATTCCATGGCGCTGAAGCGCGCCTGCCACGATCAGCGCGTCCACAACAAACTGGCGCCGGAAGGCAAGCTGGCGCGGTCTATCTTCGACGCGGTCGAACAGGCGCGCGTCGAGGCGATCGGCAGCCGCGCCATGCAGGGCGTGGCCGACAATATCGGCTCGATGCTCGAGGACAAATACGCCAAGGCGAACCTCGTCGACGTCAGGGACAAGGCGGACGCGCCGCTCGAGGAAGCGATTGCGCTGATGGTGCGCGAAAAGCTCACCGGACGTCCCGTGCCGAAGAGCGGCGAGCGGCTGGTCGATCTGTGGCGCCCCTGGGTCGAGGAGAAGGCGAGCGGCGACCTCGACGGCCTGTCGGCCAAGCTCGAGGACCAGCAGGCCTTTGCCCGCGTCGTGCGCGACATGCTGGTTTCCATGGAGATGGCCGAGGAGCTCGGCGACGACCAGGAAACCGACGACTCGGAGGAAAACGAAGAGAACGAGCAGCAGGGCGAGGAACAGAGCGAGGAAGGCGGCGAGGAGGATTCAGGCTCCGAGCAGTCGCAGTCTGAAGATGCCGAAGCTTCCGCGGACGAGGAAGAATCGGCCGAGACGGAAGCGACCGACGCCACTTCCGACGACCTTTCCGACGAGGACGATTCCGACGCCGAGACGCCGGGCGAGGCCAAGCGCAACGACAATCCGTTCCTGAACCTGCCGAAAGAGATCGACTACAAGGTGTTCACCACCGCCTTCGACGAGACGGTGGGCGCCGAGGACCTGTGCGAGGAGGAGGAGCTCGACCGGCTGCGCGCCTTCCTCGACAAGCAGCTCGCCAATCTCTCCGGCGTCGTCGGGCGGCTCGCCAACCGGCTGCAACGCCGGCTGATGGCGCAGCAGAACCGCTCCTGGGACTTCGACCTGGAGGAAGGCTATCTCGATCCGGCCCGGCTGGTGCGCGTCGTCATCGACCCGATGCAGCCGCTGTCCTTCAAGCAGGAGCGCGACACGAAATTCCGCGACACCGTCGTGTCGCTGGTGCTCGACAATTCGGGCTCGATGCGCGGCCGGCCGATCACGGTGGCCGCGACCTGCGCCGACATTCTGGCGCGCACGCTGGAGCGCTGCGGCGTTTCGGTGGAGATCCTCGGCTTCACCACCCGCGCCTGGAAAGGTGGACAGGCGCGCGAGAGATGGCTGAAGGACGGCAAGCCGCCGAACCCCGGCCGCCTCAATGACCTGCGCCACATCATCTACAAATCCGCCGACCATCCGTGGCGGCGCGCGCGACGCAATCTCGGGCTGATGATGCGCGAGGGCCTGCTCAAGGAAAACATCGACGGCGAGGCGCTGCTTTGGGCGCATAACCGGCTCATCGGCCGGCCCGAGCAGCGCAAGATCCTGATGATGATCTCGGACGGCGCGCCGGTCGACGATTCCACGCTCTCGGTCAATCCGGGCAATTATCTGGAGCGGCATCTGCGGGCGGTCATCGAGCTGATCGAGACGCGCTCGCCGGTCGAGCTGCTCGCGATCGGTATCGGCCACGACGTCACGCGCTATTATCGCCGCGCCGTCACCATCGTCGATGCCGAGGAACTGGCCGGCGCCATGACCGAGCAGCTCGCCTCGCTGTTTGGCGAGGAAAGCGCGCGCGACACGCGGCGCGGCGGATTGCGGCGCGCCGGATGATCTTTTCGGGGCGGCGCGCGCGGCGGACGCTTTTCGCCTGCGTGCTGGCCTGCGCCTTGCCGACAATTGCCGCGTCGGGCGCTCCCGCCGAGACCGTCGAGATTTCGGCGCGGCCGATCAGCCAGTTCCATGTCGGCCACGACGAGACGCGGTTCGGGCCGCTCGAATTCGTCGGCGGACTGGAGATGACGTCGCCGGCACGTGATTTCGGCGCGCTGTCGGCCTTTCGCTTCCTGAAGCCGGGCAGCGACTTCATCGGTGTCGCCGACACCGGCTTCTGGTTCTTCGGCGCGATCACGCATGACGCCGGCAGGCGCCCATCGGGCGTTTCTAATTTCCGCATGCAGCAGATGGTCGACGCTTCGGGCCAGCCGAGCGACCGGAAGTGGGAGGTCGACGCGGAAGGGCTCGCGGTCAAGGACGGTATCGCCACCGTCGGCTTCGAGCGCGACCAGCGTGTCGCCCAGTTCAAGATCGATCCCGACGATATGAAGGCGCCGATCCGGCAGCTCGATTACCTGGTTCCCGCCAAGGAGCTGCGCCAGAATCGCGGCTTCGAGACCGTCACCCACGCCAATCCTTACGGGCAGCACGCGGGCGGCCTGGTCGTGGTCTCGGAGAGGAGCCTCGACGAAGCCGGCAACGTCTATGCCGCCATCATCGAGGGGGCGCATAAGGGCGTCTTCACCGTCAGGCGCGACGGCGAATTCGACATAACCGACGGCGCCTTCCTGCCGGACGGTGACCTGCTGCTGCTGGAGCGCAGTTTTTCGATCGCGCGCGGGGTGAAGATGCGGCTGCGACGCATCTATGGCGAAAGCGTCGCGAAGGGCGCGGTCGCCGACGGGCCGGTGCTGATGGAGGCCGACATGGGCTACCAGATCGACAACATGGAAGGGCTCGACGTCTGGACCCGCGACGACGGCGCGCTGATGGTGTCGCTGATCTCCGACGACAACCATTCGATCCTGCAGCGCAACCTCTATTTGGAGTTCATCCTGCACCAGGATTGAGCAGGATCGCTGGCAGAATCCAGCCGCCCTGGCTCTAGATCGTGATGGCGTTTCGTTGAATCGCCGTCACGATCTAACTCTTTGTTGGAGCATGGTCTTTCTCCGAAAAGCGGTTCCCACTTTTCGGGATCATGCTCTAGCGGCCGACGTGGCGGACTTCGTTCATCACGAAATTGGCGGCGCGCTTGCTCCGGTTGCGGATCTTGAGCGTCGCGGTGTTGTCCACGAAATAGGTGTGAAGGATGCTGTCGCGGGTGCGGACCTCCGGCCCGACGGTATCGACCGCGTGCCACGTGTCGGTGCCGACCGCAAAGGCGTAGCCGGTGTTCGGGGAAAACGACATCCGGTGCGAATTCTCGAAACGCCCGTCCGGCTTGCGTTCGGCGAATCGGGTGCCGATGTGGTTGATCGAGTCGTCCTCCGGCAGGTAGAACTGGACCGTGATGCCCTTCCATTTCGTGTCGGTGTGGAAACCGATCTTGTAGCCCGCCACGTCGCGCGTCAGCATCGGCACCGGATACATGCCGACCTTCATGAAATCCGACCCGAACCGGCGTTCCAGGCCCCGGGCAAGGCGGCGCATGAATGCGTCCTTCAGTTGCGGCGCATGCAGTGCCTTTCCGACCAGGGACCAGACCCCCCGTTTCTCGTCCGGTAGATGGCGGATATATTCGGGGTAGAGGTCGATCTTGACCCGCGTCGCAGTGCCGTCGGCCTGAATGTTGACCTTGTTGCGCCCCTTGAGCGCCCGATACTCGCGCGCCTCCGGCATGGCGGCACGCATGCGCAGATAAAGGTCCGCGGGGAAAACATCGGTCATTTCCAGATGCCAGAAAGGCGTTTCCACAAATGCGGCGCGGTCCACGGCGTCCACCATGTGGGAGACAACATGCTGCAGCGTTCGTTTGGCTGATGCTGGCGCCACCGCGCCGTCTATGGCCGACATGGATACCCTTTCCCCAATCTAAAGCCCCGAATCCAAATTTCCTGAATACATATATCGCCGCCCCGGCGAAATGCTAACCAAAGCACAGGCTGGATTGCAATGATCCACGGGACTGACTTAAATCGGGGTTTTCTAAATCACGGAGGGATGCCGCATCAGCGCGAAACGAGCGCGTTGCGAGGAGCGCGGTCGACGATGCTGACATGGCCGCAGGCCGATATTCAACGGACCTTGTAGATCTCGATCGGTTTTCCCGCGGTAGACTGGTCCAGTTCCAGCCATGCCGGCAGGTCGCCCCGCAGCAGCGCCGCGGCAAGGCCCTTCGGAGCATCCAGGCCCAGCGATATCTCTTCCGTGTTGCCGCGGCAGATCGCGACCAGCCCCACATGCTCGCGCTCGATGACGGCGCGCGCGGCGTCGGGTGTTCCCATGAAAGCGTCGAGCATGGCAAGGTTACCGCCGACATTGCGGTGGTAAGGGCCGGCCAGCGCCCGGTGGCGGGTGAACATCAGTATTCCCGAGCCGAGATTGGACGAGGCAAGCACCGTCGTCGCCGGCATGACGGCAAGATCGTGGAAGTCGCTTGGCTTGCCGCAGGTCACGGCGTGATCGGGATCGGAATTGATCCGCTGCGGCGCTTTCTGGACCACGGACTGCGCCGCCACCGCGACCCCGGCCCAAGTCGCGTTGAGCGAGACCAGCCACGCCATGACGATGCCGGTGGAAAGGCGCCATGAGGGCGCGGCGTCCGCCCGCAGCCGGATTTTCGCAATCCAGGCCGAGAGCGGCAATACGGCGAAGGCGACGGAAAAGGTCGAGCCGCGCACCTGCCAGAGACTGACGCCGAAGGCGACGACAAGCAGAATGGCGGCGAGCATCTCCTCGCGGCGCAGGCGACGCGTTCGGAGTTGAAAGCCGATCAGCAGGATGGCGATGAAGGGCGTCACATAGCGCGCCGCCATCAGCTTCGGCTGGTGGACGGCGACGCTCCAGAAGGGCTGCGCTTCGACCACGTCGGCCAGCCAATAGGTGCGGATACGCTCGTCCATGCCCGCATAGGGCGACGCCAGGCATTGCGGGAAGAACAGCATCGCGGCGGCCGCGACCACCACCGCCAGCGCCAGCGTGGAGCCGAGCCGCGCCCGGGTTGTCGGCCCGGTCGATGCAGCGGCGATCGCCAGGCCGAAGCCGGACAGCGCGGCAATCGCGAACTGGAAGGACGAGAAGGCGTCGCATTGGGCCACGCCCCAGTCGGCCGGGCGGATGGTAACCACGAAGACCAGCGAGGCGATGCCGGCAAATCCGAGGCCAAAGCCTCGTGCCGTGACGCGCTCCTTGTCGTCGAGGATGAACAGGACAGCGGCACAGATGCCGAGCACCGCCACATAGGGAGCGGTCTCCATGCCGACAGCCAGCGTCAGGCCGGCGCAAATGCCCGACAGAAGGGCCGCGGGCCGCCAGGAGGGCGCTTCCATAAGGAGCCAGAGGCTGGCCGCCGTCAGCAACAGCTGGACATTGTGGTGATCGATCACGCCCGGGCTGTAGATCACCAAGAAGAAAAGGCCCGCCGTCGACAGGATGAGCGCCGGCATCGCGACATTCGCGCCGGCGAAGCGCTGCGCGGCGCGCATCAGCACGAATATGGTCAGCCCGTAGAGCAGGGTCGGCCAGATGATCTGCGCGGCGCGTTCGGCGGTGGCGGGGCTGGCGCCGAGCGCATCGAAGGCCATGATGATCAGCGCGAGCGGCGTGTCCACAAGCCGCGACCAGTGCATGACGAAGCCGCCCGAGGCGCCCATCCTGTATTGATGGAGGTCGAACCAGCCCTGGCCGCCGAGCAGGTCGCGGACCTCGACCAGCCGCAGCATGCTGTCATTGTCGGCGCCGTAGTTGGCAAGGGTGGGGAAGCCGGAAACCGCGTTGATCGTCAGCACCACCAGGGTGGCGCACAACGCAAGCAGGAGATCGTTTTTCCAACCGGTGCCTTGCACGGTCATGCTGGTCGCAATGCCCTGGAGAATTTTCGCGATCCTGCATCATCGGGCGTAACAAAGCGTAAAGCCGCACGGGAATCCGGATTACGGCGTTCTGGCCGCGATCCAGATTACAGCCTTTTGGCTGCAATCCAGATTATAGGCTTTTGGCTGCAATCCAGATCACGTGGCGGGCGCCGCGCTTGCCGCGGGCCCGCGTGTTGATCTCCTCGACCGCGAAGCCGGCCTGTTTCAGCCGCCGGGTGAAGCCGCTGTCCGGTCCCTGCGACCAGACCGCCAGAACGCCGCCGGGCTTCAAGGCGGCGCGCGCGGCCGCGAGGCCGGCGGTGTCATAGAGCGCATCGTTGCCCTTGTAGACGATGCCTTCGGGGCCGTTGTCGACGTCGAGCAGGATGGCGTCCCAGGCGGCTGTCTCCGCCCCTATCAACTGGCCGACATCGGTCTCGCGAAGGGTGACGCGCGGGTCGTCGAGGCAGCCGTCGAATATCCCGGACATGGGCCCCCGCGCCCAGGCGACGACCGCGGGAACCAGTTCGGCGACGGTGACGGCGGCGTCGCGATCGAGCGCGGCGAGGGCGGCGCGCAAGGTGAAGCCCATGCCGAGCCCGCCGATGAGGATGCTTGGCCGCTTGCGGCCGGCGATCCGCTCGCAGGAAAGCCTGGCGAGGGCCTCCTCGGAGCCGCTGAGGCGGCTGTTCATCAGCTCGTTGGTGCCGAGCATGATCGAGAATTCATCCCCGCGCCGCTTCAGGCGAAGTTCCTGCGCGCCATCAGGCGTGCGGGCGGAATCAAGCTGAGCCCAAGGGATCACGGTCTCTCTTTTGGTTGGAGCACGATCTTTTCCAAAAACCGAGTCCCACTTTTTGGGATCATGCTCTCTCTTTTTGTTTGGAGCATGATCTTTTCCAAAAACCGGATCCCACTTTTTGGGATCATGCTCTGACCGCGACCGCTGGCTGGCTCCAGCGCGCGGCGAGCAGCCGGTAGGGGATCAGCGCCACGACGGCAATGATCAGCTTGACCGAAAGGTCGCCAAGCGCCCAGGACACCCAGCGCATCGTCTCGACCGGCAGCACGCCCATCAGCGGCGCGGTCTCCAGCGCGAAGCTGTCACTGGGGCCGGCAAAGGCGAAGGCGGCGGAGAAGGCGACGCCGAAGAAGACGATGGTGTCGAACACCGAGCCGACCAGCGTGCCGACGATAGGCGCGCGCCACCAGCTCTGCCGGCGCAGCCGGTTGAAGACGGTGACATCGAGCAATTGCGCTGTGAGGAAGGCGGCACCCGAGGCGGCCGCGATGCGCACCAGCCGGTCGGCGGCGGTCTCGAACTCGATCAGGCCGTGGCGGAACAGGAAAGGCGGGATCAGGATCGAGCAGGTCACCGCCGTCATGAAGCCGACGAACACCACTTTGCGCGCCACGGCCGGACCGTAGCGGCGGTTGGCGAGGTCGGTGACCAGGAAGGAGAAAGGATAGGTGAAGGCGCCCCAGGTGAGCACGTCCGCCAGCGCCAGACCGCCGACCTTGCCCTGCATCGGGAACTGGACAAGGATGTTGGAGGCCACGACGACAAGCGCCATGGCAGCCACGAAGGGCAAATATCGCGTCAGGAAATTCATTTTTTTATCCTGGGTAATGGAACCAGCCGAGCGCCATTCCGACGCCCGCTTCTGTTTCGAGCACCCATCTGGCCGGGGCTCGAGGCGGTCGTCCCCCGCCTGAAAGCTGCTTTAAGCGGCCGGCTGCTCGGCCAGCTTCTTGGCGATCTGCTTCTTGAGCAGACGCGCGCGTTGCGACAATTCCTTGACGTCGGCCTTGGCCAGGAAGGCGTCGAGGCCGCCGCGGTGCTCGACCGAACGCAGCGCGTTGGCCGAAATGCGCAGGCGAACATTCTGGTTCAGCGCTTCGGAAATAAGCGTCACATTGACCAGGTTCGGCAGGAAGCGACGCTTGGTCTTGTTGTTGGCGTGGCTCACATTGTTGCCAGTCTGAACTGCCTTGGCAGTGAGTTCGCAGGTGCGGGACATTTGTCTAACCTTCAGTTTCTAAACCTGCCAAACCATTCTGCCCGCGCCGGGCGGCGCGCGGTCTCGGTCAGGCGGCCTTTGGAAAAGTTGGCGTTCCATAGTGGCATTTCACCACTGCGTCAAGCTCCGGCACGCGGCCCGTCGTCAGGCGCGCTCCATATAAAGGCCGGATTTCACAGTATAAGCCCGTCGCGAAGGGATATGCCAGGCTGGAGCCGCTGCGTTCCGGCCGAACCGCTAGGGATTCGCCAGCCGCCATGCTCCGTCCATCTCATGCATTTGCCAGCCTGCTTGCCCTTGCCGTGCCGGCAACGAGCTTCGCCGCCGCGGCGCCGCAGTCCTTCAAGGGCGAGTACACGGTGTCCTATCTCGGCCTTTCGATCGCCAGGGCGACTTTTTCCAGCCGCTACGAAGGCGACAGCTATGCCATCGACGGCACCGTCTCGGCCGCCGGCCTCGGCAAGCTCTTCGACGACACGAAAGGCACGATTTCGTCGAAAGGCACGATTTCCGGCAAGCAGATGCAGCCGCATGCCTTCCGGGCCGACTATACATCCGGCAAAAAGGCCTCGATGGTCGAGATCCGCTTCAACAACGGTGCGGTCACCTCCACGCAGGTCGTTCCCGCGCCGAAGAAGCGCGATTCGAAGAGCTGGGTGCCGCTCGGCGATAGCGACTTGAAATCGGTGCTCGATCCGATGGCCGCGACCGTCATCCACGCCGACAGCCTGGACAAGGTCTGCGGACGGACGGTCAAATTTTACGACGGCGAGATGCGCGCCGACCTGACCTTGACCTATGCGTCCAAGGGTTCGATCTCGGTGCCGGGCTACAAGGGCGACACGGTGACCTGCAAGATGGGCTTCGAGCCGGTGGCGGGCTATCGCAAGGGCCGCAAGGCGTTGAATTTCCTGAAGAACAAGAGCCGCATGCTGGTGACGTTTGCACCGCTCGGCCAATCCGGCGTATATGCGCCGATCCGCGCCACGGTCGGGACCCAGATCGGTCCGCTGACCATCAGCGCGAGACGGTTCGAGGCGGTAAATTAGGTCAGGCGCCACCGCGCGCCGGCGGGGGAACGAATGGCGCGCGCAACATTGATCGGGTTCTCGGCGGTCGCCATGTGGGCGCTGCTGGCGCTGCTCACCGACGCCTCGGGGCGGGTGCCGCCGTTCCTGCTGTCGGCCATCACCTTCGCCATCGGGACCTGCGTCGGCCTGGCGGCGCGGCTGTTGATGCCGGCGCCCGACCGGAGCCAGAAGATTCCGCCGCAGGTCTGGGTGATCGGAATTGCCGGCCTGTTCGGCTACCACTTCTTCTACTTCACGGCGCTGCGCAACGCGCCGGCGGTCGAGGCGAGCCTGATCGCCTATCTGTGGCCGCTGCTGATCGTGCTCGGCTCGGCGCTGATGCCGGGCGAGCGGCTTGCCTGGAACCATGTCGTCGGCGCGCTGCTCGGCCTTGCCGGCACCTTCCTGATCGTCACCAAGGGCGGCGCGCTCGCCTTCGACGCGCGCTACGCCTTCGGCTATGCGATGGCCGCCGTCTGCGCGCTGTTGTGGTCGTCCTATTCGCTCCTGTCGCGGCGCTTCCCGTCGGTGCCGACCTCGATCGTCACCTGGTTCTGCGCGGCGACGTCGGTGCTGTCGCTTATCTGCCATTTTCTGCTTGAGAAGACGGTGCTGCCGGATGGCCCTGGACAGTGGCTGGCCGTCATCGGGCTCGGCCTGATGCCGGTGGGCGCAGCCTTCTATGCCTGGGATATCGGCGTCAAGCGCGGCAACATCCAGGTGCTGGGCGCCGCGAGCTACGCGGCGCCGCTTTTGTCGACGTTGGTGCTGATCGCTGCCGGCGTCGCCGCGCCGTCGCTGCGCATCCTCGCCGCCTGCGTGCTCATCACCGCCGGCGCCGCGCTGGCGGCGAAGTCGCTGCTGATGCGCAAGCCAGCGGCCACAGAGGTCAACGCATGATGCCGTTTCCCGGCGGCATCGAGGCCAACGCCAATGCGACGCTGCTGTTCTCATTCGTCGCGGCCGTGATCTACGCCTTTGCGCTCGACATGCCGCCGAAATGGACGCGCAGCGCGGCAAAGACGCTGGCCGTGGCTTTGCTGGCCGTGCTTGCCGCCATGCAGGGCGGTCCGCTGCTGCTCGTCGCGGCGCTGGGCTTGAGCGCCGTCGGCGACGCCTTCCTGTCGCGCGACGGCGAAAAGGCTTTTCTCGGCGGGCTGGCGAGCTTTCTCGCCGGCCACATCGCTTATGCCGCGCTGTTTTTGCAGGCGGGCGGCGGGCTCGGCCTGTTGAGCGCCGAATCCTGGCGGGGCGCGATTGCGCTCGCCATAGCCACATTCAGCATCGTCATGCTTGCCGCGCTCTGGCGCCGCGTCGGCCCGCAGCTGCGTATCCCGGTCGCCGTCTATGTCGCGGCGATCCTCGCCATGGGCATTTCGGCGCTCACGACGAATTATCCCTGGGTGATGGCCGGCGCGGTGCTGTTCATCGCGTCGGATGGGTTGCTGGCAACCGAGCGCTTCCTGCTTGCGGCGATCTCGCCGCATCGCATGTGGATGCGCTACGCGGTCTGGGTGCTTTATTACGCGGCACAGCTGGCGATCACGCTGGGATTTCTTCTCAGTTAGGCGATCTTCTCAGCTAGGCGATCTTCGGCTGCCAGCCCGGCTCGGCCAGCTCGAAGGCGGCGAAATCGAAGCCCGGCGCCACGGTGCAGCCGACCAGCGTCCATTCGCCGAGGCTGCGCGCCGATTGCCACCAGCCGGCCGGCACGACGATCTGCGGCCGTTCGCCGGCGGCAAGGGCCGTGCCCAGCACCTGCTCGATGACCACGCCCGTGCCTTTCTCATGCATCGACAGCGCCAGCGGCGCGCCGGCATAAAAGTGCCAGACCTCGGCCGCGTCCTTCACCCGGTGCCAGGCCGAAAGCTGGCCCTGCTCGAGCAGGAAATAGATCGCGGTCGAATGACCGCGCGAGCCGCCCGCGGCGTCGCGAAAGGTCTCGGCATACCAGCCGCCCTCGGGATGCGGCTTGAGGCCTAACGTTGCGATGATCTCGGCGGCACTGGTGGTCATTGGCATCCTTTGTCTTGATGCATGTCGTTATCCCAAAACCGCCGCACACTTTTGGGCGACATGCCTCAAAAATTATCCTTGCGCTTGCGGATCTCGGCAAAGACCTCGGCGTCCGAGGCTTTCTCCATGCCGAGATGCTTGCGGATCCCCGGGTCGTGCCAGCGCAGGAACGGATTGGTCGACAGTTCCTCGCCGATTGTCGTCGGCAGCGTCGGCTTGTTGTCGGCGCGCAGCGCTTCGATCTTAGCCGCGCGCTGCTTCAGCAGCGGATTGCCCGGGTCGACCGTCACCGCGAAGCGGGCATTGGCCAAGGTGTATTCGTGGCCGCAATAGATGGCGGTTTGCGCCGGCAGCGCCGCCAGTTTCTTCAGCGATTCATACATGACCGGCGGCTTGCATTCGAACAGGCGGCCGCAACCCAGCGCAAACAGCGTGTCGGCGGTGAAGGCCACCTTCGAGGCCGGCAAATAATAAGAGACATGGCCAGCGGTATGGCCGGGCGTCTCGATGACCTCGATCCTTTCCTCGCCAAGGCGCACGACCGAACCCTGGCCAACCGTCTCGTCGATGCCGGGGATTTTCGCCTTTTCGGCTTCCGGGCCGACGATGCGCAATTTGAAGCGCTCCTTCAGCGCCAGATTGGCTTCGACATGGTCGGCATGATGGTGCGTGGTGAGGATCAATGTCGGCGTCCAGCCGGTGCGCTTGATCGCGGCCAGGATCGGCGCCTCTTCCGGCGCGTCGATGATCGCCGTCTCACCGCTCTTCGAATCGTGGACCAGCACGCCGAAATTGTCGGTGCGGCACATGAACTGCTCGATTTCGACCGGCATCGCATGTCTCCCTTTGTCGTCGCAGACATAGGGCGGGCGGGCGCCGATGTCATCCGCGTTTGTTGAGTCTGGCGCGTTTGTTGAACCGGGTGCGTTTGTTGAACCGGGTGCCTTTGTTGAACTTGGCAGGCTTCACGGCTACCGTCCCGCGCATGCATTCGGATATCGTCGACCTGCGCTCCTTCTACTCGTCCACGCTCGGCCGCCTGGCCGAGCATTCGATCACCATGGCGTTGTCGTCCATATGGGCAACCGTGCCCAATGAGCGGCTGGTCGGCCTCGGCTATACGCTGCCATGGCTGGAACGCTTCGGCGCCGATGCCGAGCGCGTCTTCGCCTTCATGCCGGCGACGCAGGGCGCGGTGGTGTGGCCGGCCAACGGACCGGCGGCGACGGCGCTGGTCTTCGACGAGGAGCTGCCGCTGGTCGATTCCTGCATCGACCGCGTGCTCCTGGTGCACTCGCTCGAACATGCCGAAAACCCGCGCGAGACGCTGAACGAGATCTGGCGCGTGCTGTCGCCGGCGGGCAGGGTCGTCATTGTCGTGCCCAACCGGCGCGGTGTCTGGGCGCGGTTCGAGCACACGCCCTTCGGCAATGGCCGGCCGTTCTCGCGCGGCCAGTTGACCGAATTGCTGCGCGAGGCGAATTTCACCCCGGCGACATGGAGCGACGCGCTGTTCTTCCCGCCGTCGCCGCGGCGTTTCATGATGCGTTTCCACAATGTGCTGGAGAGAGCCGGCCGGCGGTTCTGGCCGATTTTTTCCGGCGTCATCGTCGTCGAGGCGCAGAAGCGGCTCTATCAGGGCGTGCCGGTCGCGCAGCGCGCTTCGCGCCGCGTCTTCGTGCCGGTCTTCTCGCCGCAGGGGGCAACGCGGCTTGGCCGGCACGCGGCCGATGGCGCGCCTGGCCCTGTGACGCGTTCGTGATCGCCGCCGCGCCTTGCATCGCGCAGCGATCGTCACCCTATCTGAGGGCATGCTCGATCTGAGGAATGCTCGCTTGGCGCGGTGTTCGTGACCGCCGAGGAAACCAGGAATATCCTTCATGGACAACCAGACCGATAAAAAACCAGGCCCAAAAAAGGCCGCCGTCTCGGTCGAGGCGAGCAGCCTCGCCGACCAGGTGGCGACGATCAAGCTGGGGTTGAAGGCCTCGCCGGTGCGCAGGCAACTTGCCTGGGTCTCCATAGGCATCGTCGCGGTCATCATCGCAACCTCGATCGGACAGGTTCTGCTCAACCGCTGGAACCAGCCTTTCTACGATGCGCTGGCCCGGCGCGACATGGCTGCTTTCCTGCACCAGCTTCTGATCTTCGCGATGATCGCCGGCGGGCTTCTGGTGCTCAATATCGGCCAGACCTGGCTCAACCAGATGATCCGCCTGCGGCTGCGCGAGGCGCTGACGCTGGACCTGATCGATCAATGGATGCGACCGGCGCGTGCCTTCCGGCTGGCCAATGCTGGCGCCATCGGGGTCAATCCCGACCAGCGCATGCAGCAGGATGCCGCTCACTTGTCGGACCTGTCGACGGATCTCGGCGTCGGCCTGCTGCAGTCGTTCATCCTGCTTGTTTCCTTCATCGGCGTGCTGTGGCAGCTGTCTTCCGGCTTCATCTTCCACGTCGGCGGCTATTCGTTGGCGATACCGGGCTACATGGTGTGGGCCGCGTTCCTCTATGCCGGCATCGCCTCGTGGCTGAGCTGGCTGGTCGGGCGTCCGCTGATCAGTCTCAACAGCGAGCGCTACACCCGCGAAGCGGAGCTGCGCTCCTCCATGGTGCGGGTGAATGAGAATGTCGACGCGATCGCGCTCTATCATGGCGAGCCCGATGCCCGGCGCCGGCTCGAGCTCGACCTCGGCACGGTGCTGGGCGCCATGCGGCGCATCTTCACCGCGCAGATCAACCTATCCTGGGTGACCGACACCTATGGCTGGATAACGGTGGTGGCGCCCATCCTGGTGGCTTCGCCGGTCTATTTCTCGGGCGACATCTCGTTCGGCGGGCTGATGATGGCGGTCGGCGCCTTCAACCAGGTTCATTCGTCCCTGCGCTGGTTCATCAACAATATCGGCAGCATCGCCGACTGGCGCGCGACGCTGATGCGGGTGGCCGACTTCCGCATCGCGCTCACCGAAACCGACGCGCTGCATGACACGGAAAAACGCATCCGGTTCGGCGAAAACGCCAATGGCAGCCTGACCTTCGACACGCTTGAGGTGGCTTCGCCGGAAGGCTGCACCAAGCTTGCCCAGACGGACGTCGAGATCCACGCCGGCGAGCGCGTCATGATCACCGGCGAGCCGGGCGCCGGCAAGACATTGTTCTTCCGGGCCATCGCCGGCCTGTGGCCATGGGGGAGCGGCCGGATCGGCCTGCCGGCCGGCGAGACCCCCATCTTCGTGCCGCGCGTGCCTTATTTCCCGGCCGGCACGCTGCGCGAGGTGCTCGATCATCCGAACGGCGAAGCCCCGGCCGGCGATGCCGAGATCGCGGCGGTGCTTGCCGAGGTCGGCCTCGACCGGCTGGCAACCGCCCTTGATCATCCCGGGCGCTGGGAACGCGAGCTCAGCGACGACGAACAACGGGCGCTGGCCTTCGCCAGGCTCGCCTTGCGCAAGCCGAAATGGGTGATCATCGACGAGGCGCTTGACGCGTTCGACGGGCCGACGTTGCGGCGGGTTCTGGCCATGCTTCAGAAGCGCCTGCCCGAAACCGCGATCGTCAATATCGGACGTGGTCAGCACAACAATCAGTTTTTTCCGCGCTCGCTGAACATCGTCAAGGATACCGGCGCGCCGGCGCTGAAACCCGCGCGAGTCAGGGCCGGGGCGATCGAACCACCGCCTCCGGCGGCTCGCCGCAAGAAGGAAACCACTGAAGCATAGGGCGTTTCACCGTTCCGCGGAAAACGGCTCTATCTCTTTGTTTTCACGCAGTTCCTGACGGAAAAGTGTGCAGCGGTTTTCGTCGGCGTCGCGTCAAGGAGGCAATCAGACCGCCCGGGCGCCATATTTGGCGCGGAACTCGTCGTAGCAGTCGCGCCGCCAGCGGCGGCCGACGACATAGCCGCGCAAGAGTTCGGCGGGCGAGTAGCCGAGCGACTTGGACGACCGGTTGGCGTGATAGCCCGAAAACGCCTGCGGCAACCTGCCCTTGAGGATATCGGCGATGATCTGGCGCGCAATCATGTAAGGCGGAACGTCGGGATAGCGGTCGGCGATATAAGGATGCTTGTCGATCAGACTGGCGTAGGCCTCGACATAGCCGTCGCGGCGGCCGGAGATGGAATTCTCCGAATTGTACTTCTTCCAGTCGATATCCTCGGACAGCAAGGCGCCGCTGCGCTGGGCAAAGCGCAGCAGCAATTCGCGATCCTGCATGCGCGTGATGTCGCTGTCATAGCCGCCGATCGCGAGCAGCGACTCGTGCCTTGCGGTGATCGCCGAGCCGGCAATGAAGATGGTCTGCGAGACCAGGGCACGCTGCAGCGTGCTCTTATCGAGGAAAGCGTCGCGATTGATGCATTTGGTGCTGCGGCTGCCTTTCAGCGACAAGAACGAGCTGATGAGAACTTCGAGCGAGGGATTCTGGTCGAAGCGCGCCAGCGTCCGCTCCAGCCGATCGGGCAGATAGACGTCGTCCGAATCGAGGAAGGTCACGACCGGCGCCCGGGCGCGCTCAATGCCCGCATTGCGCGCGGCATTGGCGCCGCGCCATTTGGCGCCGACATAGATCAGCCTCGGGTCGCGGATTTCGGCCAACGCGGCGGCCGTCCCGTCGGTCGAACCGTCGTCGACCACGATGTGCTCGAAGCGGGTAAGTGTCTGCGCCAGAACGCTTTCCACCGCGCGCACGACCTGGCTGCGCCGGTTGTGGGTCGGCGTGATCACAGAGATCAGCGGAGCGTCCTGGTTCGACATCGGGCTGCCACTGCCGGTCGGATCTAGCGTTTGTCGGATGGGTCTGATGGCTATCCTCGCGTCCCACCTCTGATTTGCGACAGACGCTACAGAAAAGCCACGCTTGTGTCACGCAAAGCTATCCGAGAAACGCCGAATTAGTGGCTTTTCCGCAACATTGCGGTTTGATGGCAACACAATCGACGTTCTGGCTATGCGACAGCCCGCCGGGCGATGGCTAAGGGGTCGGCGTTGTCTCGATGACGTCCAAGGTAATCGACCGGACCACCTGACTTTTGCATGATGACCCCACGAGGCCGGCCGATCGGCTTCAGTCCCATGAAGGAGCAGGCTCATCACCGCCTACGCCGTTGCCCACATGCGCCAAGTCACGCCGGGTCCCTGGATGATCGAGTATCTGGAGTAGATCGACGCCACGCTGGCGCCGTTCGGCGGACGCTTCGTCGTCCATGGCGGCGATGTCGAGGTCGTCGAAAACAACTGGCCCGGGCATCTGATCGTCATCGAATTCCCCGACAGCCAGCATGTGCGGGACTGGTACCGGTCGCGCGCGTATCAGTATCAACAGAACCTCGAGTTGCGCACCCACAATTCTGAATCCGACGTGATCTTCGTCGACGGCGTCGAGCATCCGCACAAGGCTATGGATGTGCTTGGCTAGCAGAACAGCGCGCCTTTCCTGGAATTGCCCTAGCGCGTTTCACCGTTTCACGGAAACGGCGAACCGCTCTATTCTTTGTTTCTACGCAATTCCGGACGGAAAACCGCTCACACTTTTCCTGGAATTGCTCTAACTGTGCACGACATAGTCGGGCACGATTTCAGGCTCGTCGCGAACGAGCCCCACCGCCAGGCTGAAATGGCCGAGAAACGCGAAAGTGTAGAACGTCAGGCCAACAATCGCCGCGAAGGGAATTTGCCAGGCCGGCATGCCGGTCTGCGGTGCGAAGTTGACCACGCGCCGCAGCGTGCGCCACGACATTGTCCCCCAGCGCGTGAATGATTTGACGATACGCTGAACCCTGCCAGGCGCGTGAAGCTCGACGAATTTTCGATCGGCGTCCCTGCCGGTCACCAGAGCGCGCCAAAAGAAGAACCGCCAGCCGCGCGGGGAATAGTGGTGAACGCGCGCGTCCACATTGACTATCTTGTGGCCTTCGCTCCAAAGCTCATGCATCAGCAGCGTGCAGGAGACCTTGAAGCCGTTGTGTGCTGGAAATGGGTGGCTGGATATCCAGTCGTGCCGAAAGGCGATGTTGTTGGCGTTCAGCGCGCGTTTGGCTGCAAATTTTTTGTCCCCTTCGGCCAGGGGAAAGAACCAGAGCAAAGCAAAGGTCCGCGAGAAGAAATCGTCGTGCAAAAGATAGGTGTAGCCGTTCACGCAGACGGTTTCCGGCCGTTTGAAGGGCGTCAACAGGCCTGAAAGCCAACCTGGTTCGGCAACCGAATCCGAGTCGACGAAAACCACGATGTCGGCTTCGGTCAAAAGGACGCCATTGTTCTTGAGATCGTAGTAGCGGCCACCGGCACAGGCCGCGAAGACCAGCTCGGCGGCTTGACCCAAGTAGGGTGCTTCGGCCTCGAAGCTGCTGCGCAGCAAATCGCCGTCGGATGGCTCTCCGGCATGCGATAAGATGACCGTGGGCCTGGCCATGCCGGCTTCGGAAACCGAGGCAATCTCGCGTGCGAGCGCGTTCAACCCTACGCTGACCTCAGCCCAGTCGATGAAGTTGGCATTCTCCATCTCGAGGACAACCGAATAGGTTGGTCGTTCCGCCATCATGTTCCACTCCGCCCGGCACGAGGCTTAGCAAAAAGCCCGGGGCGAAGCCATCGTCAGCGCCTCAACAAAAACACCGCCTGCTGGCCGAAGAAGTTCCAGAACCACCAGGGCATCGACAGGCCGATCTTCTGGCCGTTGGCGTCGAGCGCGGTCGCTTTCTCGACCGTCGCGCCGAGTTCCTCGCACAGGTTGACGAAGTCGCGAATGGTGCAGAAATGGATGTTGGGCGTGTCGTACCAGGAGTAGGGCAGGTCCTTGGTGACCGGCATTCTGCCCTTGATCAGCAGCGAAAAGCGCACGCGCCAGTGGCCGAAATTGGGGAAGGAGACGATGGCGCGGTTGCCGATCCGAAGCAGCTCGTCGAGCACGACCTTCGGGTTGCGCGTCGCCTGCAGCGTCTGCGACAGCACGACGAAGTCGAAGCCCTTGTCGGCGTAGAATTTCAGATCCGTGTCGGCGTCGCCCTGGATAACCGATAGCCCGCGCGCCACGCATTCATTGACGCCGCGCTGCGACAGTTCCAGCCCGCGGCCGTCGACCTGCTTGGTCTCCTGCAGGAGTTCCAGAAGCACGCCGTCGCCCGAGCCGACGTCGAGGACGCGCGAATTGGCCGGAATGAGATCGGTGACGACCTCGAGGTCGACACGCTGGGCGCGATTGACGCTCATGGCCTTGCCTCCTGCATGGCGCGCGATCCGGCTCCGAAAAGTCTGCAACTTTCTGCGTTCGCTGACCTTCGGTTCGGGGTCATGCGCCGAGCCCCCTGGCGCGGGCGGCCGACGCGATGAAGCCGTTGATGGCCGCGAACAGTTCCGGCTCGTCGAGCAGGAAGGCGTCGTGGCCGCGATCGGTCTCGATCTCGACGAAGGAGACGGAAGCGCCCGCCGCGTTCAAGGCATGCACGATCGACCGGCTCTCCTCGGTCGGGAACAGCCAGTCGCTGGTGAAGGAGACCAGGCAAAAGCGCGTCTTGGTGCCGGCGAAGGCGTCGGCGAGGCGCCCGCCGTGATCGGCGGCAAGGTCGAAATAGTCCATCGCGCGGGTCAGATAGAGGTAGGAGTTGGCGTCGAAGCGGTCGACGAAGGTCATGCCCTGGTGGCGCAGATAGCTTTCGATCTGGAAATCGGCGTCGAAGCCGAAGGTCAGCGCCTCGCGGTCCTGCAGATTGCGGCCGAACTTGCGGTGGAGCGCTGCTTCCGAAAGGTAGGTGATGTGAGCGGCCATGCGCGCGACGGCGAGCCCCTTTTCCGGCCGCTTGCCGAAATCGAGATATTTGCCGCCATGCCATTCCGGATCGGCCATGACGGCCTGTCGGCCGACTTCATGGAAGGCGATGTTCTGCGAGGAATGGCGGGCGCCGCTGGCGATCGGCAGGGCGCAGAACACACGCTCCGAATAGCTCGCCGCCCATTCCAGCACCTGCATGCCGCCCATCGAGCCGCCAAGCACGCAGAACAGCTTTTCGATGCCGAAATGATCGACCAGCATCGCCTGCGCGCGCACCATGTCGCGGATGGTGATGATCGGCAGGTCGAGCCCATAAGGCTTGCCCGTCGCCGGATTGGTCGAGGCCGGGCCGGTCGAGCCGAGACAGCCGCCGATGACGTTTGCGCAGATGACGAAGAAGCGGTTGGTGTCGATGATCTTGCCTGGGCCGATCAGCACTTCCCACCAGCCAGGCTTGCCGGTCACCGGATTGGTATTGGCGACGTGCTGGTCGCCCGTCAGCGCGTGGCAGACGAGGATGGCGTTGGAGCGCGCGGCGTTGAGCGTGCCATAGGTCTGGTAGGCGATCTGGAAAGGCGAGAGGATGGTGCCGGCGTCGAGCTTCAGCGGCTTATCGAGGCCGAACTGCAGCACCGGGCTCGACGGATGGTCGGCCTCGTCCTTGGTCCTTGCAGCGCGCTGAGCGGCCATGTCCATCCTCATCCTGTCCCGCATCGGTCTCGTCCCGATGCGGTGTCCGGCCGGCGGCGGACAACAAAAAACCGGCATTGCCGTCGCAAAGCCGGTTACAGGTTGCAAACGGCCCTTTAGCGAGTTGTTTAACGTGGCTGCAAGCCGACCGGCCAAATCACCACGGAGAAGTCTGGCAGTTCTTCTAGGACCAGCGCAGCGCTTCGTCAACGGGTAGCCCTCGCGGCGCTCCAGTCGGTTCACCGCACCCAAGCAGGCCATTTCCTGCCAAGCCAACACATGGCCTGCCTTGTCTTGTCGCAGTTTCTTGCCGGAAAGCCGTGTGACGCCTTCACGGAATCTGTTCAGCGCTTCGACGCAACACCTAATTCGCTGCGCCGCCAGGCCGAAGGCGAAATGCCAACGGATCGCCTGAATTCGCGACCGAAATGATAGACGTCGCAAAAGCCGCATGTCTCGGCAATCTCGGCGATCGGCTGGTCGTCCTGCACAAGCAGCGACTGCGCGTGCATCAACCGCTCGCGCATCAGCCACTGATGCGGGCTGGTGCGAAGATAGCGCTGAAACATCCGCCGGGTCTGCGACGGCCCGAGCCCGGTGACGGCCGACAGGGCCGACGCGGTCCATGCGAAACCGAGCGCCCCGCGCATCGCTTCGATACCGGAAGCGAGCGGTTTCGGCAGGTCGTCGCTATCCGGCCCCGCCAACGCGCGATCGATCAGGAGCAGGAATTCGGCAACCAGTTGCGAAAGGCGCAGATCGAGGCTGGCGTCGCGGCGGCGCAACGCGGCAAACAGGCGCTCGAACCACGGGACTGGAGTTGTTCCCTCGGCGAAGCTGGCGCGCGGCGTGCCCTCTCCGAACAGCTTGCGCCGCAGCATGGCGGGCTCCGGGCCGTCCAGCCTGAACCAAAGCACCGTCCAAGGATCCCGGGGATCGGCGGAATGGACGTGCGGAGCCTCGTTCGCCATCCAGACCAATTGACCAGCCCCGACGTCTATCCTTTGCCCAAGCGTTTCGACATAGCCGGCGCCGGCAAGACAGTAGATGATGTCCTGTCCGGGATAGACGGCGCGTTCTATCCGGTAATCCGGTCCGGCGGCGACTTTTCCGGCGCGCAGCACGCTGAACGCGGCGCGGGTCCAGGCCGGGGCTGGCACATAGTGGAAACTCTCAATTACGGACGTTCTTTTGTGCATGCGCGTTTTATACAAAAAATACGTTCCCTTTGTCCATTTTGTTCCGCGGCGGAGGGGCTAAATTCTCCTCAAGAGCCTGGGATTTCCGGCCGGAAACGGATCGGAACCAGGCCTTCAAAAAGGTTCAGGGGCGCCCGTGCCGCATCGCGGGACGCTTTGGGGTTCCAGGGAGAATATCGATGCTCGCGATGACCAGACATGAAGCCGAGCTTTACGCGCGCGACGGCTACATCATTCGCCGTGGCCTGCTGGGCGCCGGTGAAGTCGCCAACTTTCGCGACCACGCCCGCAAGCAACTCGCGGAGGAGCAGAGCAAGGGCGGCGTGATGTCCAAGGGCGACAAGGAGGGCAAGACCACGCTGCTGAAGATGTGGACCAAGGCCGAGGACGACAAATACGGCCTGCTGGCCCGCGACGAACGCATGGTCGATCTGGCCGAGGACGCCGTCGGCAAGCCGATCTACCTCTACAGCCACAAGATGACGATGAAGCAGCCCAACGAAGGCGGCGCATGGGAATGGCACCAGGACTTCGGCTACTGGTACAATTACGGCTGCCTGGCACCGGAAATGATGAGCATCTACGTCGCGCTCGACAAGGCGACCCGCGAAAACGGCTGCCTTCAGGTGCTCAAGGGCACGCACAAGCTCGGCCGCCTCAATCATATCCGCGAGAACGAGCAGACCAATGTCGAGCATGAGCACCTGGAAGCTGCCCTGAAGCGCTTCGAGCACATCTATGTCGAGATGGAGGCGGGCGACGCCCTGGTCTTCGACGGCAACCTGCTGCACCGTTCGGACGCGAACCGCTCGGACACGTATCGTTGGGGCTATATCTGCTCCTACAACGCGGTCGAGAACGCGCCCTTCAAGAAGGTGCGCGAATACGGCAACTACGAACAATTGCGCAAGGTGCCTGCCGGTTCTTTCCAGCAGGCTTCATGAGCAGGCACGACCGGGCAGAAGCCCGGCCTTGAGGACATCGAACCGGGCTTGGGCCCAGGCTGCGGATCGATGGGGAGATGAAGAACAGTGACGGACGGCTGCAGCCGTCGCGCCGCCGTCGAGGGAGGAATGGGATGGCCGATACGGTCAGGAGCGGCGCGCGCGCGGCAGCCGCAGGCCGGTTTGAATTGTCGCGACTCTTGCGGGTCCGTGAGGCTGGCGTGTTCATCGCGCTGGTCGTGATCTGCTTGTTCCTGACCTTCGCGACCGACAGCTTCCTCACGTCGCTGAACCTCTTGAACATAGGCCGACAGGTTTCGCTGCTCGGGATCATGGCGGTCGGCATGACATTCGTGCTGATCTCCGGCGAGGTGGATCTGTCCGTCGGATCGACCTACGCCTTTTCGGGGCTTGCCACCGGCATGCTGATCGTCGCTGGCTGGGGGTTGTTGCCGGCGCTCGCGGTCGGCCTCTTCGCCGGCGCCGTCATCGGCGTCATCAACGGTACCCTGTCCACCTACGGCCGCCTGCCCTCGCTCATCGCCACGCTCGGCATGCTCAGCATCGTCCGCGGCGCCGCGCTCATCCTGACCAACGGCCAGCCCGTCACCGTCAACGCGCGCAACGGCGCGCTTCCCGACGTTCTCGACACCTTCAACTTCATGGGTCAGGGCTATCTGTTCAGCATCATTCCGATGCAGCTCGTGTTCTTCGCCATCATCGCCGTGCTGGCATGGCTGGTGCTTTCCTATTCGAACTTCGGTTTCAGGGTGTATGCAGTGGGCGGCAGCGCCAAAGCGGCGCGCGTGTCGGGCATTTCCGTCAACACCGTGAAGATCTGGGCTTTCGTGCTGATGGGGCTGCTCGCCGCCTTCGCCGGCATCCTCAGCCTCGCCTTCCTGCCCAGCGGGCAGGCCGGCCGCACCGGCCTCGGGCTGGAGCTCGACGTCATCGCCGCGGCCATCGTCGGCGGCGCCTCGCTGTCGGGCGGCGAAGGCACCATCCTTGGAACCATACTCGGCGTGCTGATCATCGGCGTGATGCGCAACGGCCTTGTGCTGATGGGCGTGTCGCCCTTCGTGCAGGAGCTGATGATCGGCCTCGTCATCATCATCGCCGTCGGCATCGACAAATGGACAACGCGCCGCGCGGCCTAGAACCGGATTCGGGTTTCAGGCCGCATCAACCTGAAATCTGAATCCGGTTCCAAATCAGGGAGATAGAGCATGATGTCGTCCGAAAACCGCTGCACACTTTCGGCATCATGCTCTGAGGGCAATCAAGCCAAACAAAAAAGGGAGGACTATCCATGAAAATCAGACACGTCATTCTCGCGGCGGCGCTCAGCCTGCTGCCCACGCTCGCGCATGCCGAGGCCAAGCTCGCCGATTTCTCGCTCGCCGATCGCATCAAGGCCAAGATCGCCGCAGGCCAGCCGCTCGACATCTACGTTTCCTACCATGACGTCTCGAACGAATTCGCGCCGTTCATGAAGGCCGGCGTGCAGCGGGCGGCGACCGAGGACAAGGTCAGCGCGCAGTTCATCGGCCCGGTCGGCGCCGGATGCCGACGGCCAGATCAGCGAGATCGAGACGCTGATGGGCAAGATGGACGGCCTGGCGATTTCATCGGTGTCGACCGACGCGCTGGCGCCGCTGATCGACAAGGTGATCGCCGCCGGTATCCCGGTCGTCACCTTCAACACCGACAATCCCGAAAGCAAGCGCCTGGCTTTCGCCGGGCAGGATCTCGTGCAGTCGGGCCGTGAGGCCGGCAAACTGATGGCCAAGGTCCTCGGCGGCAAGGGCAAGGTGATGATCACCACCATCGACGCCGCCGCCCAGTGGTCGCTCGACCGTGAAAAAGGCGCGCGCGAGGCGCTGAAGGCCGAGCCCGGCTTAGAGGTGGTCAGCACGCTGAACACCGGCACCGATCCGCAGAAGATCTATTCGGCGATCGAGAACGCCATGCTGGCGAACCCCTCGATCTCCGGCGTCCTGTCGCTGGAGTGTTGCTCCACTCCCGCCGCCGGCACCTGGGTCGAGCGCAACAAGGCGGCCGACAAGGTGAAGGTGGTCGGCTTCGACCTGCTCGACCAGACCGTGCAGCTCGTGCAGAGCGGCGATGTGCAGGCCACGATCGACCAGGCTCCGGAAAAGCAGGGCTTCGCGGCGGTCGACCTCCTCGTCCAGTTCCTCAAGGGCCAGACGATCGAGAACCTCGACACCGGCGTCGGCGTCTACACCAAGGAGAACATTGCCGAGGTGGCCAAGAAGTAACAATGCCAGCGTGACGGGCCGGCGGGCCACAGGTCCCGCCGGCCCGTCGAGCCAGCTCGATGACGGCCGCCCCCTCCCTCGCAAACATCGTCGAGATCGCCGGCGTAACCAAGCGGTTTCCCGGTGTGCTCGCGCTTGACCGTATTTCCGTCGGCTTCCGGGCCGGCGAGGTTCACGCCGTGATCGGCGAGAACGGCGCCGGCAAGTCGACGCTGATGAACATCCTGGCCGGGGACCTGCGCCCCGATGGTGGCAAGCTTCTGGTCGAGGGCAGGGAAGTGAAACTTTCCTCCCCGCTCGACAGCCGCGCCCACGGCATCACTGTCGTCTATCAGGAGTTGGCGCTCTGCCCGACGATGAGCGTGGCCGAAAACATCATGATGTCGGACATGGCGGCGCGCTCTGCCGTTTCGTTGCTGCCGCGCGACATGATGCGGCGGGAGGCGCGCGATGCGCTCACCCGGCTCGGCATGGGCGGCCTCGACCCCGACACCAAGGTCGGCCGCCTCTCGGTCGCCGAGATGCAATTGGTCGAAATCGCCGGCGCCATCCGCCAGAATGCCCGCGTGCTCGTGCTCGACGAGCCGAATTCGGCGCTTTCCAAACGCGAAAGCGGAAAGGCTGTTCGAGGTCGTCAGGCAACTCCGCGCCGAGGGCGTGACCATCATCTACGTATCGCACCATCTGCGCGAGGTGCTGGATATCGCAGACCGCGTCACGGTGATGCGCGATGGCCGCACGATCGTGACGATGGACAATGAAGGCCTGTCGGAGGACCAGCTCATCCGGGCCATGGTCGGCCGCGACCTCGACGCCGCCATGCAATGGTCGCTTCAGGTCGAACCCAGGCCTGAAGACGAGGACACCGTGCTGACAGTCGAGAAGCTCGAGGCGGCGGGGCTGGAGGACGTCAGCTTCAGCGTGCGCGCCGGCGAGATCCTCGGCATCGGCGGACTTCCCGATTCCGGCAAGGACGGACTTGGCGACGCGCTTTTCGGGCTCTGCGCCCGGCGCGGCAAGGTCACCATCGACGGCAAGGAACTGCGCGGCGCCGATCCACTTGCCGCGATCCGCCTCGGCATGTCCTTCGTTCCGGCCGACCGGCGCGGTTCCGGCGGCCTTCTGCAGATGAGCGTGGCCGACAATGTCGTCTCCGCCTCGCTGCCGCGCTTTTCGCTGGCCGGCTTCGTGCGGCGCGGCGCGGTGAAACGCGAGGCCCGCGCCCAGGTCGCGCGGCTCGATGCGCGGATTTCACATCTCGGCCAGAAACTGGGAACGCTTTCGGGCGGCAACCAGCAGAAGATCATCCTCGGCCGCAGCCTCGTCACCAATCCGCGCGTGCTGGTGCTGCACGAGCCGACACGCGGCATCGATGTCG
The DNA here is from genome assembly GCF_006439555.1 of Mesorhizobium sp. B3-1-6. Classification (NCBI taxonomy): domain Bacteria; kingdom Pseudomonadati; phylum Pseudomonadota; class Alphaproteobacteria; order Hyphomicrobiales; family Phyllobacteriaceae; genus Mesorhizobium; species Mesorhizobium sp. B3-1-6. The sequence goes on from NZ_VFTM01000015.1 coordinate 33,714, forward strand.
GCGCCAAGGCGGAAATCTACTCGATCCTACGCGGCATCGCCGGCGAAGGCATGGCGATCGTCATGATCTCTTCGGAGATACCGGAGTTGATCATGAATGCCGAACGAGTGCTTGTGCTGCGCGACGGCCGCCTGTCGGGCGAACTCACCGGCCAGGCTATCACCGAGACGGCGATCCTCGCATGCGCCATGACATCGTGAGACGGGAATGCGGATGACCAAGCCAAAGATAACCATCGTCGGCAGCTTCGCGGTCGGGCTGACCATGCGGGCGCCCAAGCTGCCCATTTTCGGCGAAACCATGCTCGGCACCGATTTCGACATGGGTCCGGGCGGCAAGGGGTCCAACCAGGCCGTCGCAACGGCGCGTCTGGGCGCTTCGTCGTCGCTGCTCGCCATCCTCGGCACCGACAAGCTCGCCAGCATCGCCACCGATCTCTATGCAATCGAAGGCGTCGACACCGGCCTTGTGAGCACGCGGACGGAGCGGGCGACCGGCGTCGGCTTCATCATCCTCAACGACAAGGGCGAGAACTTCATCATCCTCGACATGGGCGCCAACGAGTTGATGGACGCAGCCACGGTCGACACGGCCGAGGCGCGCATCGCCGAAAGCGATGTCGTCATGACCGTGCTGGAGGTGCCGACGGCCGCCGCCACGCGGGCGATGGAGCTTGGCCGCAAGCATGGCGCAAGGACGATCCTCAACCCGGCGCCGGCGCGCCAGCTGCCGGACACGATCTTCGCCTGGGTCGATTACCTCACTCCGAATGAAAGCGAACTGCGCATCCTGCTCGGCCTGCCCGCCGACGACCCAAGGTCCTCGCGCGAACTCGCTCGGGAATTGCGGCGGCGCGGCGTGCGCAACGTCGTCGTCACACTCGGCCGCAGCGGCGCGCTGATCCTGACCGACGAGATCGACGTCATGGTGCCGGCGGTGCCGGTGGAGGTCACCGACACGACCGGCGCGGGCGATGCCTTCAATTCGGGCTTCGCCATGGCGCTGGCCGAAGGCCGCGGCATCGTCGACGCCGTGCGTTTCGGCGTCGTCTGCGGCGCGATCGCCTGCACCAGGCTCGGCGTCATTCCCGGCCTGCCCCAGCGCGCCCAGGCCGACGCGCTTTATGCCGAAGCCATGAAAACCGTATGGAAGGAGCAACCGTGAACCGCAACCGACTGCTTAACGCCGAACTCGCTCACGCCATCGCCTCCATGGGGCATGGCGACCTGATGATCGTCTGCGACGCGGGTTTTCCCATTCCGTCGAGCGCATGGCGCATCGACCTCGCCATCACGCCCGACGTTCCCGATCTCGAGACCGTGCTGACGCCGATCGCGGCCAACTTGATCGCCGAACGCGTCGCCTATGCCGACACGCTGCCCGTGTACAACGCGCCGCTGCTCGCGAAGGTGAAGCGCCTGTTCCCGGACGCCGACCATGAAACCGTCAAGCACGAGGCCATCCTCGGCGAGATGGCCGCCAAGGCCAAGGTGATCGTGCGCACCGGCGCCTTCGACCCCTGGGGCAACATCCTGCTCTATTCCGGTGTCGACGTTCCGGCCTGGTTCTCCAAGCCCGGCGTTGTCGCGCCCGACTACTACGCCAAGAAACTCAAGGGCTGAGCGTGCCGAAGATCTTCGATTTCGGCGGCCGCGAGGTCGAGCGGAGCATCACGGTGGCCGGCCTGCGCGCATTGCGGCAGGCTGGCCACCGCGTCGCCCAGGTGACCGCCGAGACGGCGGACGAGGCCGCCGCGGCCGAGGCGGCCGGCATCGAGATGGTCGTCTGCCGGGCGGCCAATGTGGCCCGCGTCCGCGAGGGGTCGCGCCGCGTCTTCGTAACGGCCGCGCTCGGCTTCGCCGACGCGGTGACCGGCGACGAGATCCTGCGCACTGCTTTTTCGGCAATCACCTCCGGCGCGGACGCCGTCATCACCGGACGCGGCTTCGACACGGTCCGCATTCTGGCCAATGAACGGATACCGGTCATGGGCCATCTCGGTTTCGTGCCGCGCAAATCGACCTGGGTCGGCGGCATCCGGGCGGTCGGCAAGACTGCGGCCGAGGCGGTCGAGCTCTGGGACCAGTTCCGGCGACTGGAGGATGCCGGCGCCTTCGCGGTCGAGTGCGAGATCATACCGGCGGTGTTGATGGCGGAAATCCACCGCCGCACCTCGCTGGTGACCGTGTCGCTCGGCTCGGGCGCCGAGCCGGACGTCATCTTCCTGTTCACGTCGGACATCTGCGGTGAGTCGACCCGTCTCCCTCGCCACGCGCGGGCCTGGGGCAAGCTGGCCGCGTTGCACCAGCAGGTACGCGACGCCCGGATCGACGCGCTCACCGCCTTCCGCAAGGAGGTCGACGGCGGCAGCTACCCCGGCAAGGCCGAGATCGCGGCCATTGCCGAAGAGGAGTTGGAGGGGTTCCGCGCCCTCGTCGATTCGACGAAGTCATGACTGGCTCCTGAGGGCCCGGTGTGATTTCAAGGCCCTGATCCTCGCGGGCGGTCCGCATGCATCAGGCGCCGGCACTCGACATTCCAGCCCGTGGCCTGTATTTCCGCTGCGGCCTTGAAGGCCTTCTCGACGGATTTGTGACATGAAGCAGGATCAGCCCCGTCCGACGCCCCGCGCGGGCATCATGGACATCGAGGCCTATGTGCCGGGAAAAAGCACCGCGCCCGCCGGCGTGACGAAAGTCTACAAGCTGTCGTCGAACGAAAATCCGCTCGGGCCCTCGCCGAAGGCGATCGAGGCCGCACGCGAAGTGGCGGCGAAGCTCGACGTCTATCCCGATGGCACCGCCCGCCGGCTGCGCGAGGCGATCGCCGAAGTGCATGGGCTGAACCCGGCAAACATCATCTGCTCCAACGGCTCCGACGAGATCCTCGGGCTTCTGGCGCAGACCTATCTCGCGCCGGGCGACGAGGCGGTGTTCACCGAGCACGCCTTCATGGTCTACAAGATCTACATCCAGGCGGCGGGCGCCAAGCCGGTGGCGGTCAAGGAAACCGACGAGCGCGCCGACATCGATGCGATTTTGGCTGCGGTGACGCCGGCGACGCGGATCGTGTTCCTCGCCAATCCGAACAATCCGACCGGCACCTATGTGCCGTTCCAGGAAGTGCGCCGGCTGCACGCGGCATTGCCGAAGGACGTGCTCCTGGTGCTCGACGCGGCCTATGCCGAATATGTGCGGCGCAACGACTATGAAGCTGGCATCGAGCTGGCGGGCAGCTCCGAGAACGTGGTGATGACCCGCACCTTCTCCAAGCTCGGCCTTGGCGGCGCGCGCATCGGCTGGATGTACGGGCCGGCGCATATCGTCGATGCGATCAACCGCATCCGCGGCCCGTTCAACGTCAATGCCACCGCGATCGAGGCCGGCATCGCCGCGATCCGCGACCGCGCCCATATCGAGCGCAGCGCGACGCATAACGAGAAATGGCTGGCCTGGCTCAGCGCGGAGCTGACCGGGCTCGGCCTGCGCGTCACGCCCAGCGTCGGCAATTTCGTGCTGATCCATTTTCCCGACTGCAAGAAGCATTCGGCGGCGGCGGCGGACGATTATCTCAGTGCGCGCGGTTACATCCTGCGCCGCGTGACCGGCTACGGCTTTCCCAATGCGCTGCGCATGAGCATCGGCACAGAAGAGGCCAATCGCGGCGTCATCGACGCGCTCAAGACCTTCCTGAAAAGCTAGAACACCATGGCATCACCGATGTTCGAGAAAATAGCGCTGGTCGGCATCGGCCTGATCGGCTCGTCGCTCGCCCGCGTCATCCGCCGCGAGGACCTGGCGCGCCATATCGCCATCGCGACGCGCAGCGCATCGACGCTGAAGCGCGCCGAGGAGCTAAGTCTTGGCGATTCCTACACGACGGATGCCAGCGAAGCGGTGCGTGACGCCGACCTCGTCGTCGTCTCGGTGCCGGTCGGCTCGTCCGGCGAAGTCGCGGCCGAGATCGCGCCGACGCTGAAGAAAGGCGCCATCCTTACCGATGTCGGCTCGACCAAGGCCTCGGTCATCGCGCAAATGCAGCCGCATGTGCCGGAAGGCGTGCACTTCATCCCCGGCCATCCGCTGGCCGGCACGGAAAAGTCCGGACCCGATGCCGGCTTCGCCGACCTCTTCGAGAACCGCTGGTGCATCTTCACGCCGCTGCCGGGCACCGATCCCGCGGCGCTCGAGAAGCTTTCGGAATTCTGGCGGCGTTGCGGCTCCAACATCGATACGATGGACCCGCAGCACCACGACATGACGCTCGCGATCGTTTCGCATCTGCCGCACATCATCGCCTACAACATCGTTGGCACGGCGGACGATTTGGAAGCGGTGACCAAGAGCGAAGTCATCAAATATTCCGCCTCCGGCTTTCGCGACTTCACGCGTCTTGCAGCCTCCGATCCCACCATGTGGCGGGACGTGTGCCTGCACAACAAGGATGCCATTCTGGAGATGCTGGCGCGTTTCTCGGAGGATCTGGCGTCGCTGCAGCGGGCGATCCGCTGGGGCGACGGCGAAAAGCTCTTCGATCTCTTCACCCGCACCCGCGCCGTCCGCCGCTCGATCATCGAGGCCGGACAAGACATCGATGTGCCGGACTTCGGTCGGCAGGCCGTCGAGCATCCCAAAGGGAACTGATGTTCAGGTGAGGCCGGCCTGCAAATGGCGGCTCCCTGCGCTTCCGGTGCTCACCTACTTCAAGTACGCTCCGCTCCGGTTCTCGGGACCCACCATTTTCGACTCGGCCTGACCTGAATCTCAGCTCCCTTTGCCTTCTCGGGCTGGTGGCCAGTGCGCCGCCATCATCGCTAGCGTTTCGTCTCGATCCGGCGCGCCGAGGCGGCCGCCGAAGCGCAGGCATTTGAGCGCGGCGGCGGCGCTGGCGAAGCGCAAGGCGTCTTCCATGGGCATGGCCTCGGCGAGGCCGACGGCGAAGGCGCCATGGAAGACGTCGCCGGCGGCGAGCGTGTCGACAGCCTTGACCTTCGGCGCCTCGACATGGCGCACGCGCCCGGTCGCCCGGTCATGCCACCATGTGCCTGCCGCGCCGCCGGTCACCGCGACGAAGGCGTCGGTGCGCGAGGCAAGGTCGGCGCAGGCGCCTTCGGGGTCGAGCGCGTGGCCGCAGACGATGCGCGCCGCCGGCTCCGAGGCGACGATGTGCGAGGCCAAGGGCAGCAGCCGCTCCAGCACCTCGACGGGCGCGGTGTCGGCATCCAGGATCGCCGGGCGGCCGATCGATCTGGCCGCGCTCAGAGCAAGCGCCGCGGCGCCCGGCCAGCGGACATCCACCAGCACGGCGTCGAAGGCGGAAAGGTCGGCGAGCGGCAGCGCCTCCGGATCGGCTTGCGCCTTTTTGTCGTAGAAGGGCACGATGACACGCTCGCCATGCGCATCCACCAGGATCGCGGCCAGCGCCGACCGCGCGCCGGCGACGCGGCGGATGAGGCTGCAGTCGACGTGTTCGGCCTCTATGTCGGCGATCAACTGGTCGCCGACCGGATCGTCGCCCGCGCTAGCCCATAGCGAGACCTCGGCGCCGAGGCGCCGCGCTGCGCAGGCGGCGCTCGTCGCCATGCCGGAGGCGATCTGGACACCGTCGCTGGCGATGAACTTGCCTTGATGCGCGGGCAGCGCCTCGACGCGAAGGATCGTGTCGAGGGTGAAGGCGCCGACGCTGAGCAGTCTGACCGGCCGCGCCATCGCTGCGCTACTCTAACGGCTTGATCTTGCCAAGCGGGATGAAGCCCAGCGAGGCCTTGCCCTTGACGATCTTGAGCGGCAAGGACGGTTCCTTGCCAAGCATGGCAATGGCGGCAAAGCCCTGGTCGATTTCGCTTTTGTGCTCCGGCATGGCACCGCCAAGGATGGCCGCCACCGCCTTGGGGTCCTTGAGCTTGATCGTCAGGCTTGCGTCGATCAGGCCTTCCGCGTCGACGGAGACCGGCCCGGACACGGTGATGCGCGCGGTTCCCGACGACAGGTCGAGCTTGGCGATGTCGATCGACTGGCCGCGCAGGCTTTTCGGCGGCGCGGCGATCAGCGCCACGCCGTTCTTCAGCATTACGTCGCCACTGCCGTCCAACGCCGGCAGCACGCGTCCGTCGATGGCATCCGCATTGATCTCCAGATCGCCGAAGCTGCCGACATAGTTGATGTCCTGGCCGGCCGGCTGCAACTGGCCGGCCGCTTTGCCGGCGCTGAACAACTGCATCGGGTCTGTGTCGTCCTGCGGATCGGTCTGACCGTTCAAGCCTTCAGCCTGCAGCGAAACGCTCCGTGGCAGCGGCCACCACACTTTGACATTGGCCTGCAACTGGTCCCAGTCGATCCAGAGCGGCGGCATGCCGGGCGCCATCGTCCGCAGCGGCCCGCGCAGGTCGGCGACCGGCGACAAAGGCCCGGTGATCCCGGCGACGGCATTGAAGCTTCCGGTGGAGGCGGCGACCTTCCGGGCGTCGTCCTCATAGGCGAGGTTGTCGCAGGAGACCGTGAAGCTCATCGGATAGCCGCTGACGGCGAGGTTGGCGCAGCCGGCGGCGATCCCCTCGCTGCCCAGCCTCGCCACCGTCTGGTCAGCCTCGGCCTTGAGCCTGTCGGCGAGATAGAACCAGCCGCCGCTGTAAATGGCGAATAGCACAAGGATGAACGCGGCAAGCCAGAACAGCCGGCGGCGAGGTTTGGGCGATCGCTCGTCACTTGACGTCATGCTGCGGCTCTCGTTAACCCCTCATCCAGCGAGCGGGCATTCACTCTCACGCAAACAAGCGGGGGACAGAAGAAGCACCTTGGCGGTGCGGTGTCGTTCACTCGAATGCGATCAGGCTTGGCGATATGGGCGATTTTTGGGTTTTTGGCTATGGGTCGCTGATCTGGCGGCCCGGATTTGCCCATGTCGAGACGCGCCGCGCCCGGCTTTACGGCTATCGCCGCTCGCTTTGCGTCTATTCCTTCGTGCATCGCGGCACACGCACCCGGCCGGGCCTGGTGCTCGGCCTCGACCGGGGCGGCTCCTGCATCGGCCTGGCATACCGTGTTCCCGGCAATTTGCGCGACGAGGTGCTTTCCTACCTGCGCGAACGTGAGCTGGTGACCAGCGTCTATCTCGAACGCATGCTCGATGTCCGGCTGGATGGCGGCGGTTCGGTCGAGGCGGTCGCCTACACTGTCGACCGGGAGCATGAGCAATATGCCGGCGGGCTCGATGCCGATCACGCCGCAGAGGTCGTTCGCGGCGCCGTCGGCCAGTCAGGCCGGAACGAGGACTATGTCTTGAGCACGCTCGAGCATCTCAAGGCGCTCGGCATCCGCGATCACTGGCTGGAGGAGGTGGGTCGGCAGATCGCGCGTTCGTGAGGGTCTGGTCCGATCAAAAAGCAAAACCATGCCTTTGACCTCCGCCGGGCACGACCTAGCTTAGCGGCAACCCCATCCTTGGGCATCAAGCCCTTTCCAGCATCACGGAGATCAGTCTTGCAGAAACGCCGTCTCGGTCGCACCGACCTTTCCATCGCGCCGCTGGTCCTGGGCGGCAACGTCTTCGGCTGGACCGCCGACGAGAAGACCTCCTTCGACCTGCTCGACCGGTTCGTGGGCGCCGGCCTGAATGCCGTCGATACGGCCGATGCCTATTCGCGCTGGGTTCCGGGCAACAAGGGCGGCGAATCGGAAACCATCATCGGCAACTGGATGAAAAGCCGCGGCAACCGCGATCATGTCGTCGTCATCACCAAGGTCGGCTCCGACATGGGGCAAGGCAAGAAGGACCTCTCCGCCGCCTATATCGAAAAGGCGGTCGACGCGTCACTGAAGCGGCTTCAGGTCGATGTCATCGACCTCTATCTGTCGCATTGGCCGGATCCGGCGACGCCTTACGAGGAAACGCTCGGCGCCTATCAGCGCCTGCTCGAAAAGGGCAAGATCCGCTATGCCGGCTGTTCCAATCTCGATGCCGGGCAGTTGCGCGCGGCGCTCGACGTCGCCAGCCTGCGCAGCCTGCCGCGCTACGAGGTGCTGCAGCCTGAATACAATTTGTACGACCGCTCGTCGCTCGACGGACCGCTGCTCGACCTCTGCAAGGCAGAGGATATCGGCGTCATCACCTATTTCAGCCTGGCCAAAGGATTTTTGAGCGGCAAATACCGCAGCAAGGCCGATCTCGGGAAAAGCGCGCGCGGCGAGGGCGTTGCCGGCTACCTCAACGAGCGCGGCATGCGCATCCTTTCCGCCCTCGATGCCGTGGCCGAGCGCCATTCGGCCAAGCAGGCGGAAGTGGCGCTGGCCTGGATCATCGCGCGACCGGGCGTCACCGCGCCGATCGCCAGCGCCACGACGCCCGCCCAGATGGACAGTCTGATCCGCGCCGCGTCGCTCAAGCTTTCAGCCGACGATATCGGGGCGCTGGACCGCGCCAGCTCATAGCATTCGCACGATCGTCCAAGACGGCCATGACGATCCCTCGTAAATCCTGTCGCATCGCGGCAGGAGGAGGTACGGCATGGCCGACGGCATCTTGGGCGAAGCGCAGCCCTGGCAGCAAGTGGTGGCGCTTATCGTGGCCGCGACGGTCGTGATGGGCAGTCCGGGACCGGCGACGATCAGCGTCACCGCCATTGGCGCGGCGTTCGGCCTGCGCCCTTCCCTGCGTTACACGTCTGGCGTGGCGCTCGGCACGATCGCCGTGCTTCTGGCGGTGGCGGCCGGGATTTTCGGCATGCTGACCTCGCTGCCGGTTCTGGCGCCGGTGCTGGCGACCGCCTCGGCGGCCTACATCCTTTATCTCGCTTTCAAGATCGCGACCGCGCCGCCATTGGCCGAGCGCGGCAGCATGGCGACGAAACCTGATTTTGTCGGCGGCTTCATGCTCGCCATCGCCAATCCGAAAGCCTATGTGGCGATCGGCGCCGTGTTCGCCGGCGCAGCGTCGCGGGCCGATACGCTCGGCGTCTCCACCAGGCTAGTGGTGCTTGCCGCGATGATCGTCGCGATCCATGTGGCGTGGCTGCTTGCCGGAACGGCTTTCGCGCGCTTCCTGCGCCATCCGCTGGCCTCGCGGATCATCAATCTGGCGTTTGCCGCCACGCTCGTGCTGACGACCGCGCTGGCGGCGTTGCGGTAGCCGATCAGGTCTTGGCGGTCGCGCCGAGCTCCGCCAGCCGCTTCAGCGCCGTCGGCGGCATGGGCGGCGGGTTCGGCGCTTGCGCCGCCTCGACGAGCATCTGGTCGCAGGCGGCTTCGGTCTCGCCGATCAGCCGCTGCATGAATTCGTCCCTGCCGAGACCGGGCGGGATCGGCGGCAGGAAGCGGGCCTTGATGGTGCCGGGATAGCGCAGGAACTTGCGGCGCGGCCAGTAGAGGCCGGCGACATGGGCGACCGGCACCACCGGCACGCCCAGTTGCGAATAGATCTCGACAATGCCGTATTTGTAGGACGGCTCGGCGCCCGGCGGGCGGCGCGTGCCTTCGGGGTAGATGATGAGCTGGCGCGGATTGCGATCCATTTCCTGCCTGGTGGCGGCAACGACCGCCTTCAGCGCCTTCGAGCGGCTGCCCCGATCGACCGGGATCATGCGCATCTTCATGATGTACCAGCCGAAGAAGGGGATCCAGGTCAGCTCGCGCTTCAGGATGTAGAGGGCATCGTCGAGATGGGGGAAGAAGGCGATCGCGTCCCAGAAGGACTGGTGCTTCGGCGCCAGGATGAAGGAGCCTTCGGGCAGGTTCTCGACACCCGTGATCTCACTCGTCGTCGCGGCGATCTTGTCATAGAGCCACATCGAGGTGCGCGACCAGAATTTCGGCACGAACCAGGCGCGGTGGCGCGGCGACAGGAAATAATAGGGCGTCCAGAAGATCATCTGGACGATCAGGTTGAGATAGAAGACGAGGTTGAACGCCAGCGAGCGGATGATGAGCATGCAAGGGGCCCGTGAGGAAGTGTGCGTTGGTTACACCAAGCGGCGGCAAAAAGGAAACGGCACGGGGGTCGAATGCCGGCCACTCTTGTTTGCCGCAATTCCGGACGGAGGGTTACGGCGAAGTCGCCGAACCAAACCGCGATGCATTTTTCCTGGAATTGCTTAAAGCGACCGCGCCAGCCGCTCCTTCAGGCGCGGTGCCGCAAAATCGAGGAAGGCGCGCAGCTTCACCGGCAGCCGGCCCTGGCCGGCATGAACGAGGCTGACTGGCCAGGGCGGCGGCTCGAACGGCTCCAGCACCACCCGCAGCGCGCCGGCGCGCACGGCAGCGTCGGCCTGGTAGGACAGAACCCTGGTCAGGCCCAAGCCTGCAATCGCGGCATCGATCGCCGCCTCGGCGGTGTTGACCTGCAGCCGCGAGCGGACCGGCACCACGATCTCCGTCTTGCCCGTGCCGAAAGTCCAGGTCGCGGGCGCGGCGAGACCTTCGAAGGTGACGCAGTTGTAGCCCGCGAGCTCTGATGGTTTCTCCGGCGTGCCATGTAGGGCGAGATAGGCGGGACTTGCGCAGACGATGCGGCGGATCGAGCCGACGCGGATTGCAACCATGGCCGAATCCGGCAGCTCGCTGATGCGCACCGCCAGATCGATATGCTCCTCGGCCAGTTGGGTGATCCGGTCCGACAAGGTCAGGCGGACGTCCACTTGCGGATAGACGGCGAGAAAGCCGGTGATTACCGGCAGCACGTGCAAGCGGCCGAAGACGACCGGCGCGGTGATGGCCAACTCACCGGTTGGATTGAGGTATTCGCCGGCAGCAGAGCGCTCGGCCTCGCTCACCTCGTCGAGAATGCGGCGGCAGGCGATGAGATATGACTGGCCGGGATCGGTCAGCGTCAGTCGCCGCGTCGAGCGGTTGAGCAGGCGCGTCCCTAAGTGCTTCTCCAGTTCGGAGAGCTTGCGGCTGACGGTCGGCAGCGGCACCCCGGCGCGGCGCGCCGCGGCGGACAGGCTGCCGGCCTCAACCGTGGCGACGAACAGGGACATGGCGTCGAGGCGATCCATTATTCTTCCGAAATCTGGAAAGATAGATTGCGAATATGCCCTCTACATCCGATTTTCGAAAGTGGCTAATTGATGTGCGATCCTGTCTGAGGAGCGCCAGCATGAATGAATTCACCAGCGACGTCGCCTTCACGCCGACCGTCAAGGCCATCCAGTCCCGCAAGGGGTCACGCGACTCCTATGCGCGCGTCGAGCAGCGCGGCGGCTGGCGGGCGACGATCACTGCCGACCTCGCCGCCTTCATCGAAGCGCAGACCAGCGTGTTCCTGGCGACGGCAAACGCCGAAGGCCAGCCCTACATCCAGCATCGCGGCGGGCCTGCTGGCTTCCTCAAGGTGCTCGACGAGCACAGGATCGGCTTTGCCGACTTTTCCGGCAACCGGCAGTTCATCACCCAGGGCAATCTCGAGGACAACGACCAGGCTTTCCTGTTCCTGATCGACTACATGCTCAGGCAGCGCATCAAGATCTGGGGCAGGGCGGGTGTCGTCGAAAATGACCCGGAGCTGACCGCGAGGCTGATGCCGTCGGATTACAAGGCGCGGCCGGAGCAGGCGATCCTGTTCACGGTCACGGCCTGGGACGCCAATTGCCCGCAGCACATCCCGCAGCGTTTCGAGGCGGCGGATGTCGCGGCGGCGCTGGCCGAGCGCGACCGGCGCATCGCAAGCCTGGAGCAGGAGATTGCGCGCCTGCGCGAGAATGCGGCGGCTAAGGTTTAGTTCTTCGCCACAGTCGATGCTTCCGCCAGCGTGACGCCCTCGGGCGCCGCGCGGAGCGGCAGGAAGCCGCGCGCCAGCGACAGTACATATTTGCTGTATTCGGTCACCAGCACGCGCAGTGCTTCCGGCTTGGTCAGCCAGCCGCCATTGCCGAGATTGGTGTTGACCACCGGATAGGGCTCGAGGCGCGCGCCATGCAGCAGCCGGCCCATTTCGAGCAGGCTGCGCGGCATGTGGTAATTGTTGGTGACGATGATGATGCTGCCATAGGCGTGGTTCTCCACCCATTTGGCGCTTTCCTCGGCATTGCCGATGGTGTCGAGCGCGGCGCGGTCGATATCGACGCAGCAGGAGAAGAGCTGCTTGTCGCCGCCCATTGCCGCCTGCAGCTGGCGCTTGGTGGCCGATGGATGGACGCCGCTGATCAGCAGGCGTTCGCCTTTGCCGGAGGCCAGCAGGTCCATCGCCGCGTCGAGCCGCGACTGACCGCCGGTGAGCACGATGATGGCGTCGGCCCTGGCCGGGTTGAGCGGGGTGGTCATGTGGCTGACCTTGTCGGCGAACCAGCCGAAGCCGCCGGCAAAAAGCACCAGCGCGGCGAGAACGATGAAACCGCAGACGCGCAGGGCAAACCTCAAACGGCCGCACGTGGCGGAAGCAGCGGCGCGTGCATGCACCACCGGCATCCGTCCAGTTGTCCCGATCGACTCCCGCGCTTCCATCATCCCCAGGTTAATCCCGAAAGCATCCCATGGTTAACTCCGAAATGCGGCCTTTGATAGGTAAGACGGCGCACATTGCGTTACGGCAAGTGTCTCATCTGTGATCGTTGTCCTGTTTGGATATAACGCTTTGCGCCGATTTTCGGTCTGAACTCATGGGTCAGCCCGCATCCGGTTGGCGAACCTCGATGTCGCTGAGATAGGTGACGACGGTCGCGTGCGAGGTCGCCGCTGTCAGCGCGCCGATCACCAGCACCATCAGGCCGACGCCGAAATAGCCGGCGGAACCGATGGCGAAATTGCCGAACAAAGCGGTCGCCTGGTCGGCCTGGGGCGTGGCCATGTTGCGCGACGACCACCAGGAAAAGACGATGAAGACGGCGATCGCCAGAGCGCCGCCGGCAGCCGCGCCCTTCATGCCGGTGACCAGGAAGTGCCAGCGGAATTCGCGCGCGATGAAGCGCGCCTCGGCGCCGACGAAATGCAGCACCTCGATGATATGGCCATTGCCGGCCATGGCGCCGCGTGTTGCGAACACCACCGTCAGCACGGTCGCCGACAGCATCAGCACCAGCACGGCGATGCCGATCGTCACCGTCGTGTGCGCCATGGCGACCAGACGGTCGACCCAGGTACGATGATCGTCGAGCGCGGCGGTCGGGATCTTGGGTGTGATGGCGGCGCGCATGGCGGCAAAGTCCGGCGGGCTGGCCTCGTCGATGGTGACGATGATAAGGCGCGGCACCGGCAGTTCATCGATGTTGAGGCCGCTGCCCAGCCATGGCTCCAGAAGGCGCGCCGTCGCCTCGCGGTCGATGATCCTGGTGCCCTTCACGCCGGGGAACTCGCCGGCGATCTGCGAGGCCTGCGCAAGGGCCGCCTCCATGTCGAGGCCGTCGGCCGGCTTGATCTGGATCGTCGCCTCGCGCGAGATCTGGTTCTCCCAGACGGAGGCGGTATCGCGCACCAGCGTCACCGCGCCGAAGGTGAGGCAGGACAGGAAGGTCATGATGGCGATGACCAGCACCAGCGCCCGCCCGGCGATGTTCTGCGCCGGCACGATCGGCGCCGTCTTGCGCTGCACACGCCGGACCGTCACCGGCGCCTCGGCGTCGGCTTCATCCTGCAGGCGATCGGCCGGAAAGTCAGTCATAGACGTCCAGCCTTCCGCCGGCCAGAATCATGCGGCGCGCATCGACCTGCTCCATCAGGCCGAGGTCGTGGGTGGCGATGACCACGGCTGTGCCCAGCCGGTTAAGCTCGATGAACAGCCTGAGCAGCCGACGCGCCAGCGGCGGATCGACATTGCCGGTAGGCTCGTCGGCAAGCAGGATCTCCGGCTGCTCGATCAAGGCCCGGGCAATCGCGGCGCGCTGCTTCTCGCCGCCCGAAAGCACCGGCGGCAGGACATGCATGCGGTCGCCGAGGCCGACCCACTTCAGAAGCTCGGTCACGTCGGTGCGATAGCTCGCTTCCTCGCGCCCGCGCACGCGCAACGGCAGCGCGACATTCTCGTAGGTGGTCATGTGGTCGAGCAGGCGGAAATCCTGGAACACCACGCCGATGCGGCGGCGCAGCAGCGGCAGTTCGCCGCGCGGGATGCGCGAGCGGTCCTTGCCGAAGATGGTGATCAGGCCGCGCGTCGGCTTCAGCGACATGAACAAAAGGCGCAGCAAGGTCGTCTTGCCGGCACCCGAGGGGCCGCTCAGGAACTGAAAGGAGCGCTCCGGAATGTGCAGGGAGATGTCGCGGAGGATCTCCGGACCCATGCCATAGCGGAGGCCGACATTTTCGAAGCGGATCACGTTCGGCGACCTGAAACTTTCGGCGGCGACGCGCCACAATCTACTTTAACAGACCATCGGCCGGCATGGTTAACCGGCGGTTAATTTTGCAACGTTCAGCGCGCATCAAAGCCATTCCGGTGGGGAAGCGTTAACCAATTCCGTTTACGCAAAAGAAACGAAGACTGCACTGGTGCCGTAATGGCTGACGAGAGAACCGCGCGCCCTGTTTCCGGCGAAATCATGACCGGCACGGCAACAAATGCCGCGCCGGAGCGCGTCATGTTCGATGCAGCCGATATCGTCGATGCCGATTATGTGGTGCTGCCGCGTTTTGCCGCGGCGCCGTCGGCGCCCCCGCCGCAGATCCCTCCGACGCCGCCGATCAAAGGCATGGGCATGCTGCGCAAACCGGAAGCCGCGCCGTCGCGATCCTCGCGCGGCGGCCCGACGTTCTGGATTGCCGGCGTCGGCATAGCGCTGATCTCCTTCTGGGTGTCGGGCGGTCATGCGCTGGTCCGGCAGAGCCCCTTTTGGGCAGCCGCGGCGCCGGCAAGCGCGCTCACCATTTCCGGCGTAACGTCGCGCATCGATGAATCGGGCTTGAAGCCGGTGCTGTTCGTGGATGGCGAGGCGGCCAATGACGGGACGAGGCCGCAAACGCTGCCGCCGCTCGAAATCCGCGTCACCGACAACAATTCCAACATCATCCGCTACAGGCTGGGGACATCCAACCGCTCGCTGGCGCCCGGCGAAAGATTCGGCTTTTCCAGCCGCTTCGATGTGCCTAAAGACGGCGTAAGAACCGTCTCCGTAATCTTCGCCGGCTAGACGGGTCGATATTCAGGTGAGGCCGGCCTGCAAATAGCGGCTTCCTGCGCTTCCGGCCTTCGCCGGCCGAAGCACTTAGGAGTGGCGTAGCAGTTAAATTGAGGCTACGGCCGGCGCAGGTCGGTGCTCACGTACGCCGATTTTTGAAGGAAAAACTATGCCAGTTGTGCGTGGCAAGGACATTGAGGTCCTGTTTTCGGCGTCGGCGATCGCGCGCCGCAATCTCGAGCTCGCCAAGGAAATCGCCGGGCGCGACTATCACGACCTGCTGGTGATCTCGATCCTCAAGGGCTCGTTCGTCTTCGCCGCCGATCTCATCCGCGCCATGCACGATGTCGGCCTGTCGCCGGAAGTCGAGTTCATCTTCATTTCCAGCTACGGCGCCGGCACCACGAGCGGCGAGGTCAGGGTGCTGCGCGACATCGACAATGAGGTCGCCGGCCGCGATGTGCTGTTGATCGACGACATACTGGAATCCGGCAAGACGCTTTCGTTCACCCGCGACCTGATGCTTTCGCGCGGCGCCAAGAGCTGCGCCATTGCCGTGCTGCTCGACAAGCGCATGCGCCGCCAGACCTCGCTCAACGCCGACTATGTCGGCTTCGACTGCCCGGACTATTTCGTCGTCGGCTACGGCATGGATGTCGCCCATGCCTTCCGCGAACTGCCGTTTGTCGGAGTGGTCAAGGGCGACGCCTGAGGAGGCGCAGGAGTCGTTCCGAAAAGCCGCCGTTCGTTAGAATTTTCAGAAAACGTCAACGTTTCGGCGGCATCTATCTCGGCATGGCAAAGCTTCTGATCGTCGAGGACGATGAGTCCGTCCGCACCCTCGCCGCCCGTGCCCTGGAGCGCGACGGCCACAATGTCACCATTGCCACCGACGGGGCGCAGGGCCTGGACATGATCCGGCAGGCCCGTGGCGGCTACGATCTGGTGGTGTCCGACATCCGCATGCCGGAGATGGACGGCATCGAGATGGCGACGGCGGCCGCGAGAGAATTCCCGACGATGAGGATCGTGCTGATGACCGGCTATGCCGATCAGCGCGAGCGCGCCGAGGAACTCAACGGCATCATCCTCGATGTCGTGCAAAAGCCGTTCACGCTGGCCGAGATCCGCGCCCGTGTCGGCAAGGCATTAAGCTGCTTCGCTTGAGACCGCGCCGGCCGCCGGCGCGGCCCTTCGCCGACGTCCGCCGCCGAGCGCAAGCAGGCCGGCGCCGATGATCAGCGCCGCGCCGAGCACGGTCGTTTCGCGCGGCACCTCGGCGAAGAACAGGAAGCCCCACAGCGGCGACCAGAGAATGCCGGTGTATTCGAACGTGGCGACGCGGTTGGCCGGCGCCATGCGGTAGGCCTGCGACAGCAGGATCATGCCGGCGGAAGCGACGAAGCCGCAGGCGGCCATCTTGAGGAAATCCGGCATCGTCGGCCACACCCATGGCCGCACCAGGAACTCGACGCTCGGATGCGCCGCGTGGGTGATACCGGCGAGATGAAAGACGGCCGCGACGGCAATGGCGCCGCTGAGGTAGGCGCCGTTCTGGTAGAAGGCCATCACAGTCGATGATTCGGTGTCGCCGATGCGGCGCGCCATCAACTGCGAAAAGCCGTAGAGGAAGGCCGAGCCCAGCGACAGCAGCGCCGCCCAGTCGAACACGCCGGCGCCTGGACGCACCATCACCAGCACGCCGACCAGGCCGATCAGCACGGTCGCCAGCGTCTTCCAGGAGACGCGCTCGCCGAGATACGGACCGGCCATCGCCATGATGAACAGCGGCGCCATGAAATAGAGCGCCACCGCGTCGGCCAGAGGCAGGGCGGCGATCGCCAGATAATAGACCGTGTAGGACGAGAACTGGATGAAGGCGCGCAGCGTCAGCATGCCGAAGCGCTTCGACAGTACCGCCTTCAGGCCGACATCGGCCTGGACGAGCACGATCAGGATCGGCAGCGCGACGATGGCGCGGATCGCCATCACCTCGGTCACCGGATAGCCGCTCGACACCGCCTTCACCAGCGGATCCTGCAGCGAAAAGACCAGCACGCCGAGGCAGAGGCTCAGAATGCCTAGCACCATCCGGTTCTGCATCAATGTCGGCCCCCCGCGAGCCGTTGGTTATTCAATTCAAACAATTCCGGACGGAAAACCGCTGGACACTTTTCCTGGAATTGCTCGTAGAGCAGGATGACGCTTCGTTGAACCGCCATCCTGCTCCAACTGTTGTCGTTTGAGCATGATCTTGTCCGAAAACCGGTTCCCACTTTTCGGCATCATGCTCGTAAAAAGAACCCGCTACCATTTTCAGGCAGCGGGTACGAGTGAGGACTCTTCGATTGGTCCGCGGCCGATTTCGCGGTCGCATATCCAATGGGTATGGCGACTATCCTGCGGCGTTTGACATCTTGCAAACGAATTGGAATGATGCCAGCAATCAAATTTTCTTATGGCGGAAATCGATGAAACCCGTGCTCGACAGCGACCTCCTGCGCACTTTCGTGGCGGTGGCCGAAACCGGCAATTTCACCCGCGCGGCGGAGAAAGCCGGGCGCACGCAATCAGCCGTGTCGATGCAGATGAAGAAGCTGGAGGACATGGTCGGCGACGATCTGTTCGAGCGCGGCTCGCGCGGCGTGGCGTTGACACGCCGCGGCAGCGAATTGATCTCGAACGCCCGGCGGATCGTCTCGCTGCTCGACGAGACGGCCGCCTCGCTGGTGGCGCCGCCGCTCGGCGGGCTGGTGCGCATTGGCATCCCGGCCGAATATGGCCGGTCGATCCTGTCGCGGGCACTCGGCGAATTCGCCAAGCGCCATCCGCGCGTCGAGGTCACGGTGCGCTACGCGCATTCTGATTCGCAGGTGAGGGCGCTCGCGGCGGGCGAGCTCGATCTCGCGGTGGTGTTCGAATGGGAGGGCTCTTCCGGCGGCGAGGTGCTGATGCACGACCCCACGGTGTGGGTGACGTCGACGCTGCACCACATGCATGAGGAACGGCCGGTGCCGATCGCGCTTTACAGCCGCAACGGCTGGTGCCGCGACTTCGCCATCAAGTCGCTGCAGCAGCGCGGCCTCGACTACCGGGTCGCTTATACGAGCGACACCAATGGCGGCCTGACGCTCGCCGTCACTTCCGGCCTAGCGATCGCGCCGATCTCGCGCAGCAACATCCCGGACGATTGCCGCGAGCTGACGGTCGCCGACGGCTTCGGCGACATCGATTCCTCCAACGTGGTCCTGCACCGCAATCCGCTGGCGACCGGCGAGGCGATCGACGGCATGGAGAATGCGATCCGCGAGGCCTTCATGCTGACCCGGCAGATACCGGCCGGTCTTTGAATTCTGCAACTGTGTCCGGTTTGGAGCGGTTTGCCGATAGAATTCGCGCGCCTTGGCGATGTCGAACATGCGCAGGATCGGGGTGACGGATCCAAGTTTCGGCGTAGGTGACGGAAATCCGAAAGGCGTAGCGAGCTTACTTCAGCTCCAGCAGCCGCTCGAGATAGCTGCGCTCGATATCGGGGCTGAGCGCATTGCCAAGCCGCTTGCGGATCGCGTCGAGGATCTGGCGCGCGCGCTGCACGTCGATCTCGTCGGGAACCTTGACCGAGGTGCCGTCATCGGGGCCGTTGGTGGCGCGCGGCCGCCCCAGCGGATCGCGGTCGGCGTCCTGCTGGCGGCCGCCCTGTTCGCTGCCGCCCTGATCGCCCTGCATGGCCTGCATCTGTTTCATCATGTCCTTGGCGCCACGGCGCAGCGCTTCCAGCGCGCGGCCCTGGTGGCCGACGGCCTGGTCGCCGTCGCCTTGGCCCAGCGATTGTTCGGCATTGCCCATCGATTTGCCGGCCTCGCCGAAGCCCTCATTGGGCTCCATGCCCATGCCCTCGAGTCCCTTCTTCAGCTGGTCGAGCTCGCTCTGCAGCTGGCCCTGGCCTTCCTGCAACTGCTTCAGCGCATCGGCCAAATCCTTCGGCGACATTTTCGGACGTCCGAGCGGATCGCGGTCCTGGCCGGGGCCGGGCCGCTGCTGCTGGTCGTCGAACTGGCCCTGTTCGCCGTCCTCGCCAAGCTGCTGTTGCTCGCCGCCTTCGCCACGCTGCCCGCGCTGCATCTGGTCCAGCCGGAAGGTGTCGTTCATCATTTCCTGCTGGCGGCGCATGATGTCGCCGAGCTTGTCCATCTGCTGTCGCAGCTCGCTGTCCTGCTCGCCGCCCTGCTGCTGGCGGCCGGCCTGCAGGTTGTTCATCATGTCCTGCAGCTCGGAGAGAAGCTGCTGGGCCTTGTCGCGATCGCCCGATTTGGCCAGATTCTCGATCTGGTCCATCATGCGGTCGATATCGCTCTGGCGCAGCTCGCGGCCGTTCTGCTGCATCTGCGGCGCGTTCGGGTTCTGTTGCGCGCGCTGGGCGAATTCCTGCAGGAACTGGTTCATCGCCTCGCGCAGTTCCTTCATCGCCTTCTCGATCTCCTGATCGCTGGCGCCGTTCTTGATGGCATCCTGCAACGCCTGCTGCGCCTGGCGCAGCCGCCGCTCGGCGGCCGACAGATTGCCTTCCTCGATGCCGAGCGCGATCTCCCACAGATAGGACACGACGTTGCGCAGCTGGTCGTCGCTCTCGGAGAGCTTCAGCCGGCTCCTCGCGCTCATGATGGCGAGATAGTTCGACATGTTGTCGAACGTGTCCTCGGGACGCAGCGTGATCGCGTCCATCAGGTCGAGGACGCGCGGCTTGGCATTGGTGTCGAGCGCCAGCAGCCGGCGCTGCTCGATCACCGCGCGGGCGAGCGGATTGGCGAAAGGCCGCTCCGGCATCACCATTGTCTTGGTTTCGCTGGTCGCGGTGTGGCCGGCATCGTCGGTGACGCTCAGCGTCAGCTTGATGTTGGTGCCGGCCCAGACATGCTCGGTCAGGTCCTTGGTCGTCTTGGCCGCGTTCGCCTTGCCGCCGCGGCGCGGCAGCGTCAGCGGCATGTCGGGCGCGCCGTAGAGCGGATGGGCGTTGGCGGCCGGCGGGTTCGACGGCTCGAAAACGGCCTTGGCGGAGGCGGCGCCGTAGTCGTCGTCGATCTGGTAGCTCAGCTCGATGGCGCCGTTGACCGCGCGCTTCGGCTCGCCGACGAAGCGGATCGTCGGCGGCTTGTCGGGAATGACGGCAAAGGCCCAATGGCCGAGATCGCCCTCGCCGGATTTCAGCGTCAGCGTGCCGTTGGTGTTCAGCTTGCCGGAGAACTGTCGCACCTTTGGCGCCGTCTGGCTGGCGGCGGCGGGCGCGGTCCCCTCGGCTGCTCCGGGGGGCGCCGCGGGCTCGATGGCGCGGTCATTGCCGCCTTGATCGGCATAGCTCAGCGTTTCCTCGCCCGAGCCGCCAGTGACGCGCAGCGAAACGTCGCTGCCTTGCGGAACGGAAAAGGTCTGGACGGCCTGGTTGGCATCGGCGGTCAGGAACAGCGGCGCCTTGCCGGTATAGGCGGGCGGCGTCACCCAGGCGTCGATGCGCGGCGGCACGGCGTCGTGCGCGGCGCGGGCGACAAAAGCGTCGCTGATCCTGCCGCCAAAGGGTCCGAAGGAGAAGGCCAAAGCCGTGACGAACAGCAGCCCCGCCACGGCGCGCAGGCCCCAGCGGTCATGGTCCGGCACGCCGGTGCGCGGCCGGTCGGCGCCGAGGCTCGAAAGCCGCTCGGCCATGCGCTTCTGGTGCTCGCGCCACAGCGCCTGCGAGAAGATGCTGTCGGCGCCGCTTGGCCGGTCGGTCTGCACCTGCACCGGGCTGTGCAGCAATTCGTTCGCCGCCTCGATGCGCCTGTCGACCTCGGCGGCCGAGGGCATGCGGAAGAAACGCAGCGGATAGAGCGCCGCGACCGCCGCCAGCGCGAACAGGATCAGAAGGCCGATGCGCGCCGAGTCCGGCAGGCGCGGGAAAAGGCCGAACCACGAAAAGCTGAAAAACAGGCTGGCGACGACCAGCAGCGGCAGCACGAGCGGCCAGGCGCGCTCGAAGGTCATCGAGGCTCGCGTCGCCAACCGGCTGAGCGCCAAGCGCCCGGCCAGGCCGCGTTTGCCGCTGGAAATGGGTCGTTCGGTCATCGGCCCTTCCTGCCCGGCCACAATAGCCCGGACGTCATCACCAGAAGGATACCAGCAAACACGGCAAAGGCGAGGCGGGTTCCAAAAACGTGAAGCGGTTTGGCCGGGTTATGATCAGAAATTGGCGGGATTCGTGTTGGAACCGCAGACGAGGATCGCCACGCGCTCGCCCTCCGCCGGCACATAGCGCCCGGAAAGCATGGCGGCGAAGGCCGCGGCGCCACCGGGCTCGGCGATGATTCGCACGCGGTCCCACAGCGCTTTCTGCGCCGCGACGATGTCGTCGTCGCTGACCAGGATCGAGCGTTCGACGAAGGCCTCGGCGATCGGGAACATCATTTCGCCGACGCGCTTCGGCGCCAGCGAATCGGCGGCAATGCCTTCGGCGGGCGCATCGACCGGCTGGCCGGCCTCCAAAGCGCGGTAAAGCGTCGGCGCCCCCTCGGGCTCGATGGCGACGATGCGGATGCGTCCCGAGAACCAGGCGGCGATGCCGCCGATCAGGCCGCCGCCGCCCACGGCGACCAGCAGCGTGTCGATTTCGGGCAGGTCGGCTTCGATCTCCAGGCCGAGCGTGCCCTGGCCGAGCAGCGTTTCCTCCTGGTTGAAGGCATGGATCTGCAGGGCGCCGGTCCTGGCCGCAAAATCCTCGCTGGCGGCGAGCGCCTCTGCATAACGCGCGCCGACGACCACCAACTCGGCGCCGTAGCCGCGAATGCGCGCGAGCTTCGCCGGCGGGCTGACCTCGGGCACGAAGATGGTCGCCTTGTGGCCGAGCTTCATGGCGGCATAAGCGACGGCGGCGCCATGATTGCCGCCGGACGCGGCGACCACGCCGGCCTCGGGCACCTGGCGCTCGAGCAGGTTGGTGAAGGCGCCGCGCACCTTGAAGGACCCGGAATGCTGCAGGCATTCGAGCTTGAGATCGACCGGAAAGGCGGGACGGCCGAAATCCGCCAGGTCGACGCGCATCACCGGCGTGTGCCGGACAAAGGGGCGGATGCGCGGTTCGACAGCGGCGATGCGCTCGCGCGTGATCGTCTTTTTTTCCAGCATGGCCAGCTCCTTAAGGCGCGCCGCTCGGTTATTTCAGCCAGTCGGGGACCGAATCCAGTCCGATCAGGTCCTCATAGGTCTGGCGCGGCCGCACGACGTGAAAACGGTCGCCGTCGACTAGCACCTCGGGCACCAGAAGCCTGGTGTTGTAGGTGCCGGCCTGCACCGCGCCATAGGCGCCGGCGGTGGAAACCGCGATCAGATCGCCTGCCTTCAATCTTGGCAGGTCGCGGTCGAGACCGATGAAATCGCCGGTCTCGCAGACCGGGCCGACGACGTCGACCTTCATGCGCGGCGTGGAGGCAGGCGGCTGCACCACCGGCCGGATGTCGTGGAAGGCGTCATAGAGCGTCGGCCGGATCAGGTCGTTCATGGCGGCGTCGACGACGAGGAAGTTCTTGGCGTCGCCTTCCTTCACATAGATGACCTCAGACACCAGGATGCCGGCATTGCCGACGATCAGGCGGCCGGGCTCGAACATCACTTTCAGGCCAAGATTGGTGACGTGCTTCCTGACGATCTCGGCATAGGCGTCGGGCAGGGGCGGCGGGCTGTTGTCGACGCGGTAGGGAATGCCGAGGCCGCCGCCGAGATCGACATGCTCGATCGAATGTCCGTCGGCGCGCAGCGCCCCGACCAGTTCGACCAGCAATGCGAAGGCATCGTCGAACGGCTGCAATTCGGTGATCTGGCTGCCGATATGGGTGTCGATGCCGGTCACCCTGATCCCGGGCAGTTCAGCCGCGCGGGCATAGACCTGCCGCGCGCGCTGCCACGGAATGCCGAACTTGTTCTCGGCCTTGCCGGTCGAGATCTTCTTGTGGGTCCTGGCATCGACATCCGGATTGATGCGCAGCGAGATGGGCGCCACCTTGCCGAAGGCCACGGCACGCGCCGACAGCAATTCCAGCTCCGGCTCGGATTCGACGTTGAAGCAGAGAATGCCGGCGGAAAGCGCGAAGTCCATCTCGCGCGCGGTCTTGCCGACGCCGGAAAACAGGATCTTGCTGGCCGGGACGCCGGCGGCCAGGGCGCGGCGCAATTCGCCTTCGGAGACCACGTCGGCGCCCGCGCCCTGCCTGGCCAGCGTCCTCAGCACGGCCTGGTTGGAGTTCGCCTTCATGGCGTAGCAGACCAGCGCGTCGAGGCCGGAAAAGGCCTCCTTGAAGACGCGGAAATGCCGGGTCAGCGTCGCCGTCGAATAGCAATAGAAGGGCGTGCCGACCTCGGCTGCGATGTCGGGGATGGCGACGTCCTCGGCGTGGAGCACGCCGTCGCGGTAGTCGAAATGGTTCACGGGGTTCGGTTCCGGAGGGTTGAAGCTCGATGAGATCGGGTCGATCTCATCGGCTCTAGAGCAGGGGATCGAGGATGAACTTCCTGTCCTTGACCGGTTTTTCCGGCTCGGGCGGCACCGGCTGCTTGGCCTTTTCCGCATCCTTGCGCGCCTGCTCCGCCGCCTCATACGGCGTGTCGAGGCCGGTCTTCCTGCCGCAGGCCGTGACGGTGACAACCGCCGCCAGCAGCGCCAGCGTCACCAAAATCCTGCTACGGGTCATCGATCCATCCGTTCGAAACTGTTTCTTGTGACGCCGCTTTTAGCCGAGTTTTCAGCGCTTTGCATCCCGGCAATTGCTTTGATGCATGTCGTTGTCCCAGAACCGCTGCACAGTTCTGGGCGACATGCATTAAGCCTTGGCGAGCCGCTTTTTCCAATAGCGGATCTGCTTTCGCACTTCCGACGGCGCGGTGCCGCCGAAGCTTGTGCGGCTCCTCACCGAATTCTGCACGGCAAGCACCGAAAAGATGTCGTCGGTGATGCCTGGATGGATCGAGCGCAGATCGTCCAGCGAGAGCTTTTCCAGCCCGACCTTCTTCTCCTCGGCAAGCGCCACGGCGCGGCCGGTGACATGATGGGCCTCGCGGAAGGGCAGGCCGAGATTGCGCACCAGCCAGTCGGCAAGGTCGGTCGCGGTGGCGTGACCGGCGCCGGCCGCCTTCTTCATGGCGGCGGCGCTGACGGTCATGTCACGCACCATGCCGGCGGTCGCCGCCAGCATCAGGTCGAGCGTCTCGGCAGCGTCGAAGACCGCTTCCTTGTCTTCCTGCATGTCCTTGCCATAGGTCAGCGGCATGCCCTTCATCACGGTCAGCAGACCGACGAGATGGCCGTTGACGCGGCCGGTCTTGCCGCGCACCAGCTCGGCGGCGTCCGGGTTCTTCTTCTGCGGCATGATCGAGGAGCCAGTGGAGAAGGAATCCGACAGGCGGACGAAGCCGAATTGCGGCGTCGACCAGATGATGATCTCTTCGGCGAGCCTGGACAAATGCGTCGCGCAGATCGCGGCGAGGCTCAGGAATTCGAGCGCGAAATCGCGATCCGAAACGCTGTCCAGCGAATTGCGCGTCGGCTCGCGGAAACCCAGCGCCTTCGCGGTCATGTGGCGGTCGATGCCGAAACTTGTGCCGGCAAGCGCCGCCGCGCCGAGCGGGCTTTCGTCCATGCGCTCGATGGCGTCGCGGACGCGCGCGAGGTCGCGGCCGAACATCTCGACATAGGCCATGCAATGGTGGCCGAAAGTCACCGGCTGCGCCGCCTGCATATGGGTGAAGCCGGGCATGACGGTCGCCGCATGTTCCTCGGCGCGTTCGAGCAACGCGGCGATCAGGTCCTTCAATGCCCGGGCGACGCGCTGGCATTCCTGCTTGACCCAGAGCCTGAGGTCGACCGCCACCTGGTCGTTGCGCGAGCGGGCGGTGTGCAGGCGTCCCGCCGCCGGGCCGATCAGATCGGCAAGGCGGGCCTCGACATTCATGTGGATGTCTTCCAGCTTGGTCGAGAATTCGAACGTGCCGGCCTCGATCTCTTTCAGGATCGTGTTCAGCCCGTGAGCGATTTTTTCTTGATCTGCCGCCGAAATAATGCCCGTTTCGGCCAACATCTCGCTATGGGCGATCGATCCGCTTATGTCCTGCGCATAGAGCTTGCGGTCGAAGCCGATCGACGCGTTGATCGCTTCCATGATTGCGGCCGGACCCGAGGCAAAACGTCCGCCCCACATCTGGTTGCTGGCCTTCTTGTCGCTCATCGCTATAACCCGTGCTCCGGAGCAGTTTTGAAAATGGCAGACGGCAAGAGATTCTTTTTTCCGGCTACGCGCCTCATCCTGGCCGCCTTGCTGGCGGGCGTGCTGGCGGGCGCGGTCGCGGTATATGTCAGCGAGAGCGGTTCTGGCAACAACGCTCCCGAGAAGGTCGCTGTTGCCGCCGGCAAGGACGACGCCGCCTGCGCGGCCAAGGCCGGGCGCGCCAAGCAGATCGCCGCCAAGGCCGTCGGCCAGGTGGCCGCGCTGCAGCCGGCCGACCCGCCGCAGTCGCTGAAGAGCCTGGCCTTCAACGGCCCCGACGGCAAGCCGATGACGCTGGCCGACCATGCCGGCAAGACGGTGCTGCTCAATCTATGGGCGACATGGTGCGCGCCGTGCCGCGCCGAGATGCCGGCGCTCGATATGCTGCAGAAGGAAAAGGGCGGCAATGCCTTCGAGGTGGTCGCGGTTAATGTCGACACTGGCGACGACACGAAGCCGAAGAAGTTCCTCAACGAGATCGGCGTTCAAACGCTCGGCTTCTACCGGGACCCGACGATCGCGCTGTTCAACGAGGTCAAGACGCGCGGGCTGGCGCTCGGGCTTCCGGTCACCATGCTGATCGACGCGGATGGCTGCCTGATCGCGCATATGAACGGCCCGGCCGAATGGTCGAGCCCTGACGCCAAGCGGCTGGTGGAAGCGGCGCTGGAACCTTGATCGTATCAGGCCGAGCGCGCCGCCGCGGCAGGCTCGAGCATCAGGATGCTGCCGCCGCTCCTGACGCCGGCAGGCTTGACGCCGTCATCGGCGGCCGGAACGCCCGTCAGCTCGCCGAACGCCTCGATCGGGCCAGGCCTGCCGAGATAATATCCCTGGCCGATGTCGCAATCCTCGGCATCGAGAAAGCGCAGCTCGTCCAGCGTCTCGACGCCTTCGGCCAGGACCGGCAGGCCGAGGCCGCGCCCCAAACCCAGCACGGCGCGCACGATGGTCGCCACCTGGTCGTTGCGGTCGACCGATTTGATGAAGGATCCGTCGATCTTGATCTTGTCGAACGGGAAGGCGCGGAGGTTGGACAGCGACGAATAGCCGGTGCCGAAATCGTCCATCGCCACGCGCACGCCGAGCGCCTTGATCTGGCGCAAGGTGGCCAGCGCCCGCGGCATGTCCTTCACCAGCGCCGTCTCGGTGATCTCGAGCTCGAGCCGGCCCGCCGCGAGGCCTGAACGAAGCAGCACCTCATGCACCCGGCGGCTGAAATCGAGGTTGTGAAGCTGCACCGCCGAGACGTTGACCGCGACTGTCAACGGGTTCTTCCATGTCGCGGCCTCGTTGCAGGCCGTCGCCAGCACCCACTCGCCGATCTGAGCGATCGAACCGCTATCCTCGGCCACCGGGATGAACACCGAGGGCGGAACCTCTCCGCGTTCGGGATGCTGCCAGCGGAGCAAGGCCTCGAAGCCGATCATCCTGCCGCTGCTGATTTCCTTCTGCGGCTGGTAGACGAGCCGGAATTCGCCGCGCGCCACGGCCTGGCGCAGGTCCTGCTCCATGATGCGCCGGTCTCGCGCCTCGGCGCCCATCGAGGCCTCGAAGTAGCGGAACGTATCCTTGCCCTCGGCCTTGGCGCGATAGAGCGCGGTGTCGGCATGGCTGATCAGCGCCGCCTGTTCGTCGGCGTCGAGCGGGTAGAGCGCGATGCCGATGCTGGCCGAAATCATGCCGCCGGGCGACAGCCGGTTTTCCTGACGCAGCGCCGAAAGCACCGCTTCGGCAATGCGGCCGGCCGCCTGCGGGTCGGGAAGGCTGGGGGCTATGATGGCGAATTCGTCGCCGCCTAGCCGGGCCAGCATCTGGCCGTGGCGCAGCACGCCGGAGGCGCAGTGAGCCACCTTTTGCAACACGGCGTCGCCGGCGGCGTGGCCGAAGAGGTCGTTCACTTCCTTGAACCGGTCGAGATCGAGAAGCATGAGCGCCAGCTGGCCGTCTTTGCCGCCTTCCGCGGACGCGGCGATCTCGGCTTCCAGGCGGCCGGTGAAGCTGCGGCGATTGGCAAGCCCGGTGAGCGGGTCGTAATGCGCGAGGCGCATGATCTCCTGCTCGGCCTTCCTGCGCTCGCGAATATCGCGGACGGCAACGACCAGGTGCGGCTTGCCGCAATAGTCGATGCTCCTGGCGATCAGTTCCACCGGAATCCGGCTGCCGTCCTGGCCGCGCAGGTCGACCTCCTGCGCCTGCCCGTTGCCGGCGGCGACGGCGGAAGCAATCCGCTCGCCGAACAGGTCGCCCAGCGTCATCGCGTCCAGCGTGCCGGCGGCGATACCGCTCAGCGCAGCGATGCTGTCATTGGCGCTGACGATGCGGCTGCCGTCGCAGACGATGAGGCCTTCGACGGCGGCATTGGCGAGGCCGTGCATACGCTCCGCCTCTGTCCTGTGGCGGCGGAAGCGCAGGTCGATCCACAGCGCCGTGGCCGACAGCACGAGGATGACGAGGCTTGCCGCCGCGGCGGCAAAGGCCTGCGACATCGGCGCAATCGTGAATTTCGAGATCTCGATCGAGGAATCCGGATAGATCGAGACGGCGGCCATGGCGATGAAATGCAGCGTGCAGATCGCCAGCGTGAGCAGGACAGCGCCGGCGACCGTCGCCTGTGTGGACGGTCGGCGCAGCACGACAAGCATGGAGAGCGCGGCAAGCGTTACGCCCGAGGCCAACGACGCGGCGACCAGCAGCCGGTTCCAGACGATCCGGCCTTCGACCTCGAAAGCCGCCATGCCGGTATAATGCATCGCCGCAATGCCGATGCCGAGCACGGCGCCGCCGACGAGGTAGTGGTCGATGCTACCGCGCACCGTCGCGATCCACATACCGGCCGCGGTCAGGATGACGGACATCGCCAGCGAAGCCACCGAAAGCTCGGCGTTGTAGGCGTTGGGTATTCCCGGCGTGAAGGCGATCATGGCGATGAAGTGCGTCGCCCATATGCCGAAGCCGGTCGACGCGGCTGCAATCAGCAGCCACACATGACGGTTTCGGCTCGTCGATTGGTCGACATGGCGAAGCAGGTTGACGGCGGAGAAACAGGAGATTCCGCAAATGAGCGCGGCCAGTGCCACCAGTCTCAGGTCGTGCTCGTTCACGATGCAATTATAGACGGTCAGCATCTTGCTTCACCTGATCTTCCCCCATCAATCAAGGCAACATGATTGATTAGGGCTGGACGGCTGAAGAATCGATTATGCTGCCCGCAACCGCTGCGTGCTTTCCAGGTTGTATTGATGCGCCGGAACGATCTCGGGATCGATTGTGTCGATCCGGCAGGCTGTTACTTCACCCGCACCGTGACCACCAGCGCCTCGTGATCGGCGCTCGGGCTGCCGTCCGGCAACACCGCCGGCAGCGTCGCCGGCGCGCTTGCCGTGAGGCCGCGGGTGAAGAACCAGTCGATATGGCCGGCCGGCGTCAAGTCGCCGACCGCGCGCCGCTGGGTGGGCTTGTCGAAAGCATTGGCCGTCTTCCAGTCGTAGCCATGCCCGGCAAACACCGCGAACAAAGGCTCATGGCGCTCCGGATACATCAGCCGGTCCGGTTCGGCGGCAACGCGCTTTAGCCACGCCGCAGGATCGTCATTGCGTTCCGGGTATGTGGCGGTCAGCGTGTTGAAGTCGCCGCCGATCAGGACCGGCGCCTCCGCGTCATACCTGTCGATGGCGTCGAGGAGATGGCGCGTCTGGTCGGCGCGGCCGGCAGGCGTGGTGCGGTTTTCGAGATGCACCGAAACGACGGTGACCCGATGGTCGCCGACCATCACCTGCCCGCCAAGCGCCATGCGGCCGCCAATGCGCGGCTGGCCGTGCTCCGGCAGGAACCAGGCGCCGGCCGCGTCCAGGCGAATGAGAAAAGGCCGCAGCAGCGGAACGGCACTGGTTACGGCATTGCCATGGAAGCCCTCCGTGTTCTCGGCGCCGCCATTTGCCACTTGCTCCGTCTCATTGCCGGTGCCGAGTTCCAGGAACTCGACGCCATAGGCGTAGGAATGGCCCAGACGATCGGCAAGCCGGCTCAACAGATGGCCGTTGCCGGAGCGGGCCATGCCTTTGTCGACCTCGGACAGCAGCACGACGTCTGGCGCCCGGCCGGCGATCGTTGCGGCGATGGCATCGACATGGCGCAGCCGCTCGACGTTCCAGGCCATGACGGTCAGGCTCCCGCCGACGCTCTCCCGCGTCGCCTGGCCGCCGATCTCGATCTCGCCCAGGGCGGGAACGGCGGCGGCGTGGCGCAGATGGGTGGCGCTGTCGCGCGGTCCGTTCCGCATCGCGTTGCGGGCGGCGACAGGCACGTGCGTGAGCTGCGGGACCAGCATGTCTCTTCTCATCCAGTTAGCCGGTTAATCACGGAAGGCCTTTTCGGCGCTTCGAGGCGCCCTAGCTTCCTAGAGCGCCGATGTGACGTTTTCATGCCGGCGCGACCGCTGCCAGGGGAGAAGAGACTGGCTGTCCACAGGAACCGCTTACCGGTCCAGGGGCCACAACAGAACTGTCACATACCTTCTCTATGAGAGCGGGCAAGGACTTGCGCAAAACCCTTGTCACACTGCCAATCAAGAGGGAAAAACCATGACGATCATCAAGCGGGGCTTTGCCGCCCTTGCCGCCGGCGCGCTCAGCAGCGCGCTCGCGGTTCCTGCTTTTGCGGAGCCGGTCAAATTCGATTTCTGGTTCGGTCTTTCGGGCGATCTCGCCCGCGTCGTCGATACGCTGTGCAAGAACTTCAACGAATCCCAGAAGGACTACGAGGTCGTCTGCACCAGCCAGGGCAATTACGACGCCACGCTGCAGAACACGATCGCCGCCTTCCGCGCCGGCAAGCAGCCCACCGTCGTCCAGGTCTATGACGTCGGCACCGCCACCATGATGTTGTCGGGCGCCTACAAGCCCGCCGACAAGCTGATGGAAGAAAACGGCTACAAGATCGACTACAGCGACTATTTCCCAGGCATCGCGCGCTATTACGCGACGTCGAAGGGCGAGATGCTGTCCTTCCCGTTCAACTCGTCGACCGCGCTGATGTACTGGAACAAGGACGCCTTCGCCAAAATCGGCAAGACCGAGGCGCCGAAGACCTGGGAAGATGTCGCCGCCGACCTCCAGGCCTTGAAGGACGCCGGCTATGATTGCCCGATGGCGATCAACATCTCGGCCAATGAAAGCTGGCAGCTGATGGAGCAGTTCTCGGCGCTGCACAACCAGCCGGTCGCCACCAAGAACAACGGCTATGACGGCCTCGACGCCCGCCTCGAAGTCAACAAGACCAAGTTCGTCCAGTACGTCACCGACCTCAAGAAGTGGTATGACGCCGGCTTGGTCAAGATCAAATCGAAGGATCTCGGCCAGGATATGGTTCAGGCTTTCGCCACCGGCACCTGCCAGCTCATCCTGACCTCGGTCGGCGACCACGGCACGGTCGGCCGCACGCAGAAGGAAGGCATGAACTGGGACGTCGCCGAGCTGCCGGTCTATGCCGGCACCGAGCGCAAGAATTCGCTGGTCGGCGGTGCTTCGCTGTGGGTGCTGTCGGGCAAGTCGGACGGCGAATACAAGGGCGCGGCCGCGTTCCTCAACTTCGTCCACGACCCCAAGACCGCTTTGTTCTGGTCGACCAACACCGGCTACATTCCGGTGACGAAGTCGGGCTTCGATTTCATGAAGTCCAACGGCTTCTACGACAAGGCGCCCTATAAGGGCCGCGAAGTGGCTATCGCCAGCCTGACCGCGTCGGAGCCGACCGACATCACCCGCGGCGTTCGCCTCGGCAACTTCACCCAGATCCGCGCCGAGTTCGGCACGCAGATGCAGGCGATCTTCGCCAACAAGGTCAGCGTGCAGGAAGGCCTCGACGCGCTGGTCAAGAATGGCGACGCGATCCTCGATCGCTTCCAGCAGACCTATCCGGGTAAGACCCTGCCCTGATCCCGGATACTGGAACGGCCGCCCGCCGAGCATCGACGGGCGGCCATTTCATATGGGTTTTTGATTTACGCATGTCTTTGTCCCGAAACCGGTTCCCACTTTCGGGAGACATGCTTTAGTCTTGTGCCGCGAGAGCGGGTTGGCGGTTCAACGACATCGGCGGATCGATGGAAAAACGCGTCACTTTCAGCAAATGGACGATCGGCATCCTGTTCGCGGTGCCGCAGCTTTTCCTGATCTTCACCTTCTTCTACTGGCCGGCCGGGCAGGCCGTGTACTGGTCGCTGACGCTGCAGCAGCCTTGGGGCGGCGGCAATATCTGGGTCGGGCTCGACAATTTCCGCTCGATCCTGTCCAACGCCAGCTACTGGGACTCGATCACCGCCAGCATGATCTTCGCCGGCATCAGCACGGGTCTGGCGATGACAATCGCGCTGGTGCTCGCCGCCTTGACCGACCGGCAACTTGCCGGCTCATGGCTGTATCGCGTGGTGCTGATCTGGCCCTACGGCATCGCCGCGCCGGCGCTTGCGCTGGCATTTCGCTTCATCCTGGCGCCGGAAGCCGGCTTCATGGCCGTCGTCAACCGAGTCTGGCCCGGTTTCTGGGACCCGGGCCTCGACGGCGCCGACGCCATGGCCTCGATCATCATTGCCTTTTCCTGGAAATATGTCGGCTACAATTTCATCTTCTTCCTCGCCGCCTTCCAGGCGATTCCGCGCTCGCTGATCGAGGCGGCGGCGATGGACGGCTCCGGCGTCATCAGGCGCTTCTGGGATATCCAGTTCCCGCTGATCACGCCGACGATCTTCTTCCTGCTGGTCATCAACATCACCGAGAGCTTCCAGGACTCCTTCGGCATCGTCGACATCATGACCTCCGGCGGCCCGGCCAACGCCACCAATCTGATGGTCTACAAGATCTATTCCGACGGCTTCAAAGGTTTGGATTATTCAGGCGCCGCCGCGCAGAGCATCATCCTGATGCTGCTGATCATCGCCCTTACCATCGTTCAGTTCCGCTTCATCGAGCGGCGCGTGCATTACCGGTGAGGCGGCCATGGTCGAGCGCACCCCGATCCTCAATTTCTTCACGCATCTGATCCTGTTCGCCGGCTTCGTATTCTGCGTGGCGCCGTTTGCTATTGTCGCGATCGCCGCCTCGCACAATCTGAAAGACGTCAACGACGTGCCGATGTCGCTGCTGCCGGGCAGCGATTTCTGGGTCAACATCAAGACGGCGTGGACGACCGCCGATCTCGGCCCGAAGCTGCTCAACTCCTTCATCATGGCGTTTGGCGTAGCCGCCGGCAAAGTGATCATCTCGGCGCTGACCGCCTTCTCGATCGTCTATTTCCGCTATCCCGGCCGCATGCTGATGTTCTGGCTGATCTTCATCACGCTGATGCTGCCGCTCGAGGTGCGCATCGTGCCGACCTACGCGGTGGTCGCCAACGTGCTCGAGCCCTATCAGGCGATCATGGACCTGACCGGCCTCTCCTGGCTGATCGAAAAGGTCTCGGGCGTGCAGGTTTCGCTCAGCCTGGGACTGCTCAACTCCTATAGCGGCCTGATCCTGCCGCTGGTCGCCACCGCCACCGGCACGTTCCTCTACCGCCAGTTCTTCCTGACCGTGCCGGACGAGTTGACCGAGGCGGCCCGTATGGACGGCGCCGGCGCGCTGCGCTTCTTCGTCGATATCCTTCTGCCGCTGTCGCGCAACAACATGGCGGCACTCGGCACCATCATGTTCCTGTGGGCCTGGAACCAGTATCTGTGGCCGTTGCTCATCACCACCGACCAGTCGCATGCGATGGCGGTGACCGAGCTGAAGCAGCTCATACCCAATGTCGGCGGCGCGCCGGAATGGCATATCGCAATGGCCGGCACGCTGATCGTCATGCTGCCGCCGCTGATCGTCGTGGTCTTGATGCAGCGCTGGTTCGTGCGCGGCCTGATCGCCACCGAAAAATAGGGAGACAAAAATGGCCTCCATCACCATTCGCGGCGTCAAGAAGAACTACGCCAAGACGCAGGTCGTGCACGGCGTCGACCTCGACTTCGCCTCGGGCGAATTCGTCGTCATCCTCGGGCCGTCCGGCTGCGGCAAGTCCACGCTGCTCAGGATGATCGCGGGACTGGAAGAGATTTCCGACGGCACGATCGCGATCGACGGCACGGTGGTCAACAAGCTCGAGCCGCGCGAGCGCGGCTGCGCCATGGTGTTCCAGAATTACGCGCTCTATCCGCATATGAGCGTGGCACAGAATATCGGCTATTCGCTGAAGGTAGCCGGCGTTGCGTCGGCCGAGCGCGCCCAGCGCGTCCAGGCGGTGGCGCGCGTCCTGGAGCTGGAGCACCTGCTCGACCGCAAGCCGATGGCGCTCTCCGGCGGCCAGCGCCAGCGCGTCGCCATGGGCCGTGCCATGATCCGCGAGCCGAAGGTGTTCCTCTTCGACGAGCCGCTCTCCAACCTCGACGCCAAGCTGCGCGTGCAGATGCGCTCCGAGATCCGCAAGCTGCACCGGCGCCTCAGCGCCACCTCGGTCTTCGTCACGCATGACCAGGTCGAGGCGATGACGCTGGCCGACCGGCTGGTGGTGATGAATGGCGGCCGCGTCGAGCAGGTCGGCACGCCGGCTGAAGTCTACAGCCGGCCGGCAAGCCGCTTCGTCGCCACTTTCGTTGGCGCGCCGGCGATGAACATGCTCGAAGGCACCGTCACGCTCGACGGGCTGTCATTGCTCGGCGGCAGCCGCAAGCTCAATGTGTCGCGCACGGGCGTTCCCGTGGGCGCGAAAGTCGCGGTCGGGATTCGGCCGGAGGCTGTGCGCATGGTGGCGCCGGGCACGCCGGGAGCGCTCGCGGCGACTGTCGATCTCATCGAAGAGTTGGGTGCCGGCCGCGTCGTCTATGTCGATCTCGACGGCGCGCCGTTCTCCATCGTGACGTCGGAGACCGTCCACCCCGAACCGGGCAGTACGATCGGCCTGCAGTTCGCCGAATCGGACCTGCACTTCTTCTCCTCGGAGACGGGTGGCAGGCTCGACGTGTTCAAGGCCTCGGTGCCGGAACCGGCTCCGGCGACGTTGTGAATTTGATTTGAGGGTTCATGCAATGAAAATCATCCAGGTCACCGACGTCCATCTCGGTCGTCGGCGCGAGATACGCTACGGCGCGAACCTGAATGAACGACTCGATCGATGCATCGATCATATCAATCAACGTCACAGCGATGCGACGCTCTGCATCTTCACCGGCGACCTGACCGATGACGGAGAGGCCGAGAGCTATGCCGACCTGAAGGCGGCGCTGAGCCGGCTCACCGTGCCTTACCGTCTATTGCCCGGAAACCACGACCGGCGCGCCAATCTCATCGCCGCCTTTCCCGAGAATGGAACCGACGGCAACGGCTTCGCGCAGTCGGTTTTCGACACGCCGGAAGGGCGGCTGGTTTTTCTCGACAGCCTGGCGGAAGGCCGTGTCACCGGCGAGTTGTGCGACAACCGGCTTGCCTGGCTCGATGCACGGCTTGGCGAGGCCGCAGGCAAGGCGGCCTATATCTTCCTGCATCATCCGCCGGTAGAACTCGGGCTCACGCTGCTCGACCCGCTCGGCCTCGAACAGCCGCAGCGGCTACTCGATGTGCTGACCCGCCACGGCAATGTCCGCTACATCTTCTTCGGCCATGTCCACCGCGACATAGCCGGCACCGTCGCCGGCATTCCCTTCTCGGTGCAGCGCGGCCTGCATGCCCGCTTCATGCTCGATCTCGTCGGCGACGAGGTCGTCGAGCAGGCGCCGCCCGCCTATTCGATCATCCTGATCGATAGCCAGCGCGTCGTCATCCACAGCTGCGATTTCCTCGAGCAATGGCCGCTATGGTCGCCGGCGACGGGGCAGCGCGTACGGTAGAAATCACCCGAGCAACAGTGTGGGCGTTCCCTGCCCATCGACCAGCTTTACCGCTTTCCTATCGAAGGACACGAAGGTTTCGCCACCGAGCCACTGACCGTCGAACGCGATCACGCCATCCGCGAAATCTCCACCAGCGTCGAGCACAGCCAGGCCCGCTTCGATCGTTGGTCGGTTGGCTACGACGTTGCGCATATCGAGGATGCGGCGGATCGAAGCGGATATATCCGGCCGCGTAACCCGGTAACTTCTATCCAGCACCCAAACAAACTCGCAGAGCGCTTGAACGCTGATCGCGACCAACTCGGCCCCTTCCAGGGTCTCGGCTGCTGTCCGTTGCTGCGCTTCGTCGTCTCCGACAACAAGGCGCAACAGCACGTTGGTGTCGAGGTTGATCTTCACTTGCGCTCGATTCCGCGCATCCCGCTCGAAGCACCGGCGCCGGCGATCGCATCGTTGATCTCCTCGATCGAAAGCCGTGCGCCGTTCGTTTTGCCCTTGAGCATCCCGCTCAGCTCTTGCCACGAGCCCTTGCCCTGGTCAGCTTTCAGCTCCGCCCGTCCACCAGGCAGAAGATCAAGCCTGATCTTGTCGCCGGGCTGGATGCCAAGGTGCTTGAGCACGTCCTTCCGGAATGTGACCTGGCCCCGTGCGGTAACCGTCAATGTCGTCATGATGTGGCCTGCTAGAGTGGTTCACCGTTTCACGGAAACGGCGAACCGCTCTATCTCCTTCTTTTGTCGCAATTCCTGACGGAAAACCGCTCACACTTTTCCTGGAATTGCTCAAGCGCTAAAAATAATGCAATATTGCATTATTCTCAAGACGGAGATCAAGCAAAGACATGCGCCTTGCCGGTGAAGGTGAGGCGCACGATCTCGCCTACAGCCGGCGCGTCCATGCCTGTCCTGCGCAGAATGAGCGGCGTGTTGCCGATGGCGGCGGCATCGGGCGGATCCGGGCTGTTGAGCAGCCGCACCGCGACGGTGCAGACCGAGCCGGCGAACTCGCAGTCCGTCACTTCGCCGAACAGCATGTCCGGCGTGCCGGACATGCCCTCGCGCGAGGTCCGCTTGAGCAGGACCTGCTCGGGCCGCAGCATGACGCGCGCGACATCGCGCCGTTCCTTTGTGTCGACCGCGATGCGGCCGAGCCGCGACACGGCAAAACCGTCCGCGATCCTCGCCGGCGCGATGATGGCGTCGCCGAGGAACTCGGCGACCATCCGGTCCCTGGGCTGGAAATAGAGCTCGCGCGGGGTGCCGACCTGCGAGAACAGGCCGTCGCGCATCACTGCCACCTGGCTGGCGAAGGAGAGCGCCTCGGCCTGGTCGTGCGTGACCAGTATGGTGGTGATGCCCGCCTCTTCCAGAAGCTCGGCCACCGCCTTGCGCATCGACGCGCGAAGCCCGGTGTCGAGCGCCGAGAACGGCTCGTCGAGCAGCATCAGCCTGGGCTTCATGGCCATGGCGCGGGCAAGCGCCACGCGCTGCTGCTGGCCGCCGGAAAGCTCGTGCGGCCGCCGCTTCAGGATCGCCTTGTCCAGTCCGACGATGTAGGCGAGCTCGACGATATGCTCGGCTCGTCTATCGGCATTCCGCGCGATGCCGAAACCGATATTGTCGGCGATGGTGAGATGCGGGAACAGGGCGCCGTCCTGCGCGACGACGCCGATGCCGCGCCGATGCGCCGGCACGGCCGCGCCGCCATTGGCGAGCACCTTGCCGTCGAGCGCGATGCGACCGCGGTCCGGCGCCTCGAAGCCGGCGATCAGCCTGAGCAAGGTGGTCTTGCCGCAGCCGGACGGCCCGACGATCGCGGTGCGGCTGCCGCTCTCGACAGCCAGGTCGACGCCGGCGAGCGCCGTCACCGGGCCATAATTCTTCGCGACGCCACTGAGTTCGAGAAAGCTCATCGTCCCGCCATCCGCTTCGATTGGACGTAGAGCCACCAGGTCATCGGCAACGACATCGCCACCATGATCAGCGCGTAAGGGGCGGCGGAGGCGTAGTCGATCTCGCCGCTGTAGGACCAGAAGGCCATCGCCAGCGTGCGGGTGCCGTTGGGCGCCAGCATCTGGGTGGCGGTGAGCTCGTTGGTGATGCCGAGCGCCACCATCGCCATGCCGGCCGCCGCACCCGGCGCCGACAGACGGATGGTCGTCGACCACAGCGCCTTGACCGGCGGACGGCCGAGGCTGGAAGCGGCGCGCTCCAGCTCCACCGGCGCCTGCGCGATCGAGGCGCGCAGGCTTATCAGCGCGCGCGGCAGGAACATCAGCGCGTAACCGAACAGGATGGTGAACAGCGTCTGGTAGAGCGGCAGCGCGACGCGCACGGTGATCGTCACCAGCGCCAGCGCGATGACCACGCCCGGCAACGCGCCGACGATATAGTTGCAGCTCTCGAGCAGTCGCTGCAGCCGTCCCGGCGCGCGGATCGAGATCCAGGCCATCGGCATGGCGGCGATCGTTGCAAGCACCGCGCCGGCGATGGCGAGGAACAGCGTCTGGCCGAGCGCCAGGCCGATCTCGTCCCAACGCCAGACTTCCGTGCCGCCGGCGATCAGCCAGCGGCTGACCGTGACGAAGGGCACGCCGAGCGACAGCAGCGCGACGCCCGCCGGCAAAAGCAGGCAGGGCAAGGTGGCGCGGCCGAGGCGAGCGCGCTGCTGCTGGCGCGCGGCGCCGGAACCGACGCGGGCATAGCGCTCCTCGCCGCGTATCGTCACCTCAAGAGCGAGCAGGAAAAGGCAGCAGACCACCAGCACGGCGGCCAGCATGTTGGCCGCCGGACCGTTGAAGGTCGACTGGAACTGGTCGACGATCGCGGTGGTGAAGGTATCGAAACGGATGAAGACATAGAGGCCGTATTCGGCCAGAAGATGCAGGCCGACCAGCAGCGAGCCGCCGCAGATGGCGAGCCTGAGCTGCGGCAGCACGACGCGCGCGAAAACCCGCCAAGGATCAAGACCAAGTGCCGCGGCCGCGTCCTCCAGCGCCGGATCGAGCCGGCGCAGCGCGGCGGCGATCGGCAGATACAGGAACGGGAAATAGGCGATGACGGAGACCAGCACGCCGGCCCACAGCCCGTGCAGGCCCGGAACGAAGCTGATCCAGGCATAGCTGTGCACGAAAGCGGGAATGGCGAGCGGCGCGACCGAAAGCCACGACCACCAGCGGTTGCCTGGCAGGTCGCTGCGCTCGGTCAGCCAGGCCAGCGCCACCGAGAGCACGATGGCGATCGGCACGGCGACAACGACGAGGAGCACCGTGTTGACCAGCAATTCGCCGACGCGCGGGCGGAAGATCAGCGCCACCACGGTGTCCCAGCCGGTCTGGATCGCCACCCAGACGATGAAGGCGAGCGGCAGCAGCGCGATAAGCGCGATCAGAGCGGCGGCGAGCGTGATCCACGAGATGGACCGGTGCTTCTTCATCCCGGCCGCCGGCAGTCTTGCCGGCGTCATGTCGATCGCCGACTGCATCAGGCAGGCCGCTGCGCCGCTGCCGCCGGGCGGCGGACGCGATCTGATACGCCGCGCGAGCGGCTCGAAGCGCAGTCGACTGTCATCGACGAAGCCATCTCCAAACAAAAAACGCTCCCGAGGAAGGCGAATTGCCGCGGGAGCACGGTCGTTTGCCCTTTTAGGACCAACGCGAACTAAAGCAAGCCGGCTTGCGTCATCAGGTCGATGACCTTCTTGGAATTCAGCGTCGCCGGATCGACTTTCGGCGCCTGCAGGTCGGGGAGCGGCACCAGCTTAGGGTTGGATTCGGCACCCTTGCCGACTGCATATTCATAGGACGTGCCGGTCTTCAGCACGTCCTGGCCGCCCTTGCCGGTCACCCACTTCAGGAAGGCCTGGGCTTCCTTCGGATGCTTGCTGGAAGCCAGCACGCCGCCGCCCGACACCGAAACGAAGGCGCCCGGGTCCTGGTTCTTAAAATAGTGCAGGGCGACATTCCCGCTGTTTTCACCGGTCTTGGCCTGATCGCCGAAATAGTAATAGTGGTAGATCACGCCGCCATCGATCTCGCCGGCATTGACCGCCTTCATCACCGTCGAGTTGCCCTTGTAGGCGGTGAAGTTCGCCTTCATCGCCTTCAGCCAGTCGGAGGTGGCGGCTTCGCCCTTGATCTGCAGCAGCGCGCTGACGATGGCCTGGAAGTCGGCGCCGGACGGCGAAGCGGCCCAGCGGCCCTTCCAGCTCGGATCGGCAAGATCGAGCAGCGACTTGGGCAACTGGTCTTCCTTGAGCTTGTCCTTGTTGTAGGCAAAGACGGTGCTGCGGGCGGCGACGCCAACCCACTTGCCGCTCGACGGCTGGTATTCCTGCGGAACCTGCGCCAGCGTATCGGCGTCGACCGGCGCGAACAGGTCGGCCGCCTCGACCAGCGCCATGGCCGGCGAATTCTCGGTCAGGAACACGTCGGCCGGCGAGGCCGCGCCCTCGGCGACGATCTGGTTGGAAAAATCGCTGTCGCCGCCGTTGCGCAGCGTGACCTTGATGCCGGTTTCCTTGGTGAAGCCCGCCGCCCATTCCTTGGCGAGGCTCTCATGTTGGGCATTGTAGACGATGATGCCTTGATCCTCGGCCATGGCCGGGGCGGCGATCAGGCCGAGCGCCAGCGCGGTGGCGAGCGTGGAAAGGGCAATCTTCATGGGCATCATCCTCAAATCTGGAGACAGGGTTCGGGCACGGCTGCACCTATCAATACCTGATTATTGTAGTCAACATTGTGACCCTGCTTCAATCGGTCGCCGTGCCGCAAACTTTCGTGATTTTGCGGTAGTTTGGCTTGGACATTATTTCGCCGGCCACGTAACAAACCAAGGCCGAGACGCGAACATCTGGGGGTAAACTCTTGTGACCGGCAAGGACGAGGCCGAGGTTTCCCGGCTGCTCAGGGCCGCGATCGGTGGAGACGAAAGGGCTTATGCCGACTTTCTGCACCGGGTCGCCACCCTTGTTCGCGGCTTTGTCCGGCGCAAAATCGTTCAGGGCGGGGTCGACCCCGAGGATGTCGTGCAGGAAACATTGCTGGCCATTCATGTGAAACGCCACACTTGGCGGCCGGATGCGCCGGTGTTGCCCTGGATCTATGCGATCGCCCGCTTCAAGCTGATCGACGCGTTCCGCAGGCGCGGGCGGCGCATCGAGGTCGAGATTGACGAGATCGCCGAAACCTTCGCCGAGCCGGAGACGGAGACGGTGAGCGAGCGCGATATCAACCGGGCGCTCGACGGGTTGCCGCCCGCGCAACGCTCGGTCGTCTCCTCGATCTCGGTCGACGGGCAGTCGATCGGCGAGACGGCGGCCAAGCTCGGCATCAGCGAGACGGCGGTGCGGGTGTCCCTGCATCGCGGCCTCGCGGCGATCGCCAAAAGATTCGGACGACAGTGACATGAGGACCGAGGATCTCATCAAGGCGCTCGATGCCGAT
This sequence comes from Mesorhizobium sp. B3-1-6, assembly GCF_006439555.1. Taxonomy (NCBI): domain Bacteria; kingdom Pseudomonadati; phylum Pseudomonadota; class Alphaproteobacteria; order Hyphomicrobiales; family Phyllobacteriaceae; genus Mesorhizobium; species Mesorhizobium sp. B3-1-6. The sequence goes on from NZ_VFTM01000015.1 coordinate 74,324, forward strand.
GCCCGCGACAAGGCGATGCCGATGGGCAAGGCCTGGTGGCTGGCGGTCGGCGTGGCCGTGGTGATCGCGGCGGTGGTTTTCTTTGCGACCATCGGGCCGCGCCCCGACATCATGCTGGCCATGCACACGATGCGCTTCATGTCGAAATTCCTGTTCACGCTGGTGCTTGCGGTCAGCGCCTTCGCGCTGATCCGCGCGCTGTCGATGCCGGGTGCTTCGACCAGGCGGGCAATGGCCTGGATGATCGCCGCGCCGCTTCTGGTCGTGCTGGCCGTGATCCTCGAGCTATTTGTCGTGCCCGAGGCCGATTGGGGCAAGCGGCTCGTCGGCACGAACATGATGATCTGCATGAGTTTCATCCCGCTGATCGGCATCGGTCCGCTGGCGATCTTCCTCGGCATGCTGCGTTACGGGGCGCCGACGCGGCCGGTGCTTGCCGGCGCCGTCGCCGGCCTGCTCGCGGGCGGGCTCGCGGCAACCTTCTATGCCGCGCATTGCTTCGACGATTCACCGCTCTTCGTTGCCACCTGGTATACGGTCGCGATCGCCTTCCTGACGCTGCTCGGAGCCATCGGCGGCCGGCTCTTCGTGCGCTGGTAGCCGCCGCACACCGATCCTATGATACGGTTTGGAAACAGTACCTTAAGCATGCCGGCAATTGTTTGCCGGTTAGCGGAGTGATCGCCAGCGTCCACGCAACCATTCCTTAAAACCGATCCGCCAGGGTTGTGGCAACGTGCAGTTGCGTGTTGGGTGGGATCGCATCGTGGCGTGGTTGAACTGGAAAGGGCTCCGTGCCGACAGGCACGCTGCGCAGGGTCTGCTGGCGGTCGGCCTGGTTGCCACCGCCGTGTCGATCCTGCTGCCGCGCCTTGAACTGGGCGCCGACGCGCTGAGGCTCTGCCTGCAGATATCCGTCGCCATCACCGCCGCGACGCTGTTTTTGTCGGCGCTGTTCATTCACCGCATCGTCGACGATCGCCGGCAGATAGCCGAGAGCGAGCAGCGCTTCCGCCGCGCCATGGAGGATTCGGCGATCGGCGTCGCCATTGTCGGCCTCGACGGTCGCATCCAGCAGGCCAACCCTGCCTTCGCCGCCATGCTCGGCTACAGCCGCGCGGAGATCGAGGCGCTGACCTTCTCGCAGATCACACATCCGGACGATCTTTCGATCGGCCGCGAGACGATGATGAACGTGCGGAAAGGCCGGATCAGCTCCTACCATTTCGAAAAGCGCTACCTCAGGAAAGACGGGACCCCGGTCTGGGCGCAGCTTGCCGGCTCGGTCATCCGCGACGAGGACACAGGCAAGCCGCTTTATCTGGTGTCGCAGATCGAGGACATCGACGCCCGCAGGCAGGCCGAGGCGCGCATCGCCGAGGCCGAGACTCGATGGAATTTCGCGCTCACCAGTGCCGGGCAGGGCATCTGGAGCCTCGACATGCGCAAGGGCGGCACGACCTATTCCGAAACCTGGGTGAAGATGCTGGGCTATGCCGACGGTGAGCTCGACGGCGACCCCGACCGCTGGCTGACGATGATCCACCCCGACGATCGCGAGCGCGTCGCCGAGGCGGATCGCGCGCACCTTGCCGGCGAGACGGCCTTTTTCGAGGCGGAGTTCCGGATGCGGCACAAGGACGGCCACTGGGTCTGGATCCTCGACCGCGGCAAGGTGATCGAGCGTGACGGCGAGGGCCGGCTGATCCAGGCCATCGGCAGCCTGACCGATATCACCGAGCGCAAAGAGGCCGAGGCGCGGCTGATGGTCTCGGCGGCGATGCTGGCCGACGAGAAGGAACGTCTCAGGGTGACGCTGCAGTCGATCGGCGACGCGGTGATCTGCACCGATGCCGCCAATCGCGTCACCTTCATGAACCCGGTTGCCGAAAAGCTCACCGGAGTTGACGTTGGCGAGGCTATGGGCAAGGTGCTCGGCCATGTTTATTGGGCGGTCGACGAGGAAAGCGGGCAGAGGATCGGGCTGACGCGCCCTTCGACGAGCGAGCGGCCGCACTGCGACCAGAACACGCGGGCTGTCCTTGTCCGGCGCGACGACACGCGCTGCAGCATCCGCCAAGTGGTATCGCCGATGATGAACGACCGCGACGAGTTCTGCGGCCTCGTCATCGTGTTCCAGGATTTCACCGACGCGCGCGCCCTGCAGCGCCAGCTGGCCTACGCCGCCGCCCATGACGCGCTGACCGGGCTCGCCAACCGCTCGAGCTTCATCCGCACTATGGAGGAACTTGTCGACCAGTGCCGTCTCAATGGCGGCGAGCATCAGTTCATGTTCGTCGACCTCGACCACTTCAAGGCGGTCAACGACACTGGCGGCCATGCCGCGGGCGATGCGCTGCTCAAGCGCGTGGCCGACACCCTGCGCAATGTGCTTGGCCCGGAAGACATCGTCGCGCGGCTCGGCGGCGACGAGTTCGCCGTCATCCTCAAATCGGGTGCCGCGGCGCGCGGGCCGATCGCGGCGCGCTCGGTCATCGACGCCATCCGCAACCTCAATTTCAGCTGGGACGGGCGCCCGCATTCGATCGGCGCCAGCATCGGGCTCGCGCCGATCCGCGCCGGTTGCGGCGAAGTGGACGAGATCATCGCCCGCGCCGACGCCGCCTGCTATGCCGCCAAGGCGGCAGGACGCGGCTGCGTTTCGGCGGCACCCGACGAAGTTTCGTCCGAGGATGTTTCGAAAGGTGGCGTGCGGCTTCCGCCGCTTGCTGCGGCCTCCTGAGCCGCGCCGAAAGGGTTCAGCCGGCGAAGATCAGCGCGTCGGCACCGGATGGTCGCCGCGATAGTCGTAGAAGCCGCGGCCGGTCTTGCGGCCGAGCCAGCCGGCCTCGACATATTTCACCAGCAGCGGGCAGGGGCGGTATTTCGAATCCGACAGGCCCTCATGCAGCACCTGCATGATCGACAGGCAGGTGTCGAGGCCGATGAAGTCGGCAAGCTGCAGCGGTCCCATCGGGTGGTTGGCGCCGAGCCGCATGGCGGTGTCGATGGCATCGACCGTGCCGACGCCTTCGTAGAGCGTGTAGATCGCCTCGTTGATCATCGGCAGCAGAATGCGGTTGACGATGAAGGCCGGGAAATCCTCGGAAACGGTGATCGTCTTGTCGAGGTGCTTCACATAGGTCTTGGCCGCCTCGAAGGTCTGGTCCTCGGTGGCGATGCCGCGCACCAGCTCGACCAGCTTCATCACCGGCACCGGGTTCATGAAATGTATGCCGATGAAGCGCTCGGGACGATCGGTCTGGGCGGCAAGCCGGGTGATCGAGATGGACGAGGTGTTGGTCGCCAGGATCGCTTCCGGATTGAGCTGCGGGCAGAGCTGCGCGTAGATCTTGCGCTTGACCGTCTCGTCCTCGGTCGCCGCTTCGATCACAAGGTCGGCGGTGGCGAGGTCGGCCATGGCCGGGGCGGCGGAGATGCGCGCCATCGCTTCGTTGCGCGCCGTCTCCTCCAGCTTGCCGGAACCGACCTGGCGCGCCATGTTGCCGCTGACGGTGGCGATGCCCTTCTCGATCCGGTCGGGCGACACGTCGTGGATCAGGACCTTGTAGCCCCCGAGCGCCGAGACATGGGCGATACCGCCACCCATCTGACCCGCGCCGACAATGCCGATCGTCTCGATCTTGCTCATTACCCCGATCCCGTCCTGAGCATTTCCGCTTCTTTGAAGCGCGGAAACGCTCCTATTTGTTTATTTCCTGCAATCCGGACGCAAAACCGCCGGATTGGCTTCAGGCCTCGATAGCCCGCTTTTTGTGCAGTGCAAACTAAAAGGGCGGGGCGACTTCGTCTACCCCACCCTTCGGATTTTAATATGCCGGAACCGGCTGCGTCAAAGCGCCTTTTGCAGCTCCGGCAGGATGACGAAGAGATCGCCGACCAGGCCGTAGTCGGCAACCTGGAAGATCGGGGCTTCCTCGTCCTTGTTGATGGCGACGATCACCTTCGAATCCTTCATGCCGGCTAGGTGCTGGATGGCGCCGGAGATGCCGACGGCGATGTAGAGGTCGGGCGCGACCACCTTGCCGGTCTGTCCGACCTGCCAATCGTTCGGCGCGTAGCCGGCGTCGACCGCGGCGCGGGAGGCGCCGACGGCGGCGCCGAGCTTGTCGGCGACCGGCAGGATGACTTCCTGGAACTTCTCCGAGGAGCCGAGCGCGCGGCCACCCGAGATGATGATCTTGGCCGAAGTCAGTTCCGGCCGATCGTTCTCGGAGAGCTTGTTCTCGACGAAGGAGGAGAGGCCCGGATTGGCGGCGGCGTTGGCCGTTTCGACCGAGGCCGAGCCGCCTTCCGGCGCGGCCGAGAAGGATGCGGTGCGCACAGTGATGACCTTCTTGGCGTCGGTCGACTGCACGGTCTGGATGGCGTTGCCGGCATAGATCGGCCGCTTGAAGGTGTCGGGCGAGACGACCTCGATGATCTCGGACACCTGGGCGACGTCGAGAAGGGCGGCCACGCGCGGCGCGACGTTCTTGCCCGACGAGGTGGCGGGCGCGACGATCGTGTCGTAGCCGCCAGCCAGCGAGACGACGAGAGCCGCGGTCGGCTCGGCGAGGCGTTCCGAAAGCTCGTCGGCCTCGGCGAGCAGCACCTTGCGGACGCCCTTCAGCTTGGCGGCGGCGTCGGCGGCAGCCTTGGCGCCCTTGCCGGCCACCAGCACGTCGACATCGGAGCCAATCTGCAGCGCGGCCGACAGCGCCTTGGCGGTCTGGTCGGAAAGACTTGCGTTGTCGTGTTCGGCGATGAGGAGAATTGCCATTTTCTTTATCCTTTCCTGACCGCTCAGAGCACGCCGGCTTCGTTCTTCAGCTTCTCGACGAGCTCGGCCACCGACTTCACCTTGACGCCCGCCTTGCGGCCGCTCGGTTCCTCGGTCTTGATCACCTTGAGGCGCGGCTTGACGTCGGCGCCGTAGTCGGCCGGGCTCTTCTCATCGAGCGGCTTCTTCTTGGCCTTCATGATGTTGGGCAGCGAGGCATAGCGCGGCTGGTTGAGGCGCAGGTCGGCGGTGACGATCGCCGGCATCTTCAATTCCACCGTCTGCAGGCCGCCGTCGACTTCGCGCGTCACCTTGGCATGATCGCCTTCGAGCACGATCTTGGACGCGAAGGTGCCCTGCGACCAACCAAGCAGCGCCGCCAGCATCTGGCCGGTCTGGTTCGAATCGTCGTCGATCGCCTGCTTGCCGAGGATGACGAGGCCGGGCGCCTCGGCCTCGACCACGCCCTTCAGCACCTTGGCGACGCCCAGCGGCTCGGTCTGCTCGTCGGTCTTCACCAGGATGGCGCGGTCGGCGCCCATGGCGAGCGCGGTGCGCAGCGTCTCCTGCGCCTGCTGCGGGCCGACCGAGACGACGATGATCTCTTCCGCCTTGCCGGCTTCCTTGATGCGGATGGCTTCCTCGACCGCGATCTCGTCGAACGGGTTCATCGCCATCTTGACGTTGGCAAGCTCAACGCCCAGTCCATCGGCTTTCACCCGGACCTTGACGTTGGCGTCCACAACCCGCTTCACGGGCACAAGGATCTTCATTTTCCTGTCACCTCTCCTGAGATAGTCGGGGCGCTATACCAGCGTGCGCCCTGTCAGAGTTGTCGAAAGCCGACATTACGGGCGGAATATCCGCCCAACGGTGCCGTTTCCGTAGTGGCGGCAAATCGGCGCGTCAATATCCCACGACGCACCCAAATCGGTTCAGTCGCGGGACGTCGCTGCTCCACGGCCCCATTGCGACGCCGGCTGGGCCGGGTCGCCAGCGGCCGGTTCGACAGGAACAGGCGGCTGCTGGACGTTGGGCGTCGGATCTGGCTCGCCGTCGGCGCCGGCCAGCAGCGGCACGCCGCGGCTGCGCAGCACCAGCACCAGGATCGATCCGGCGATGATGCCGCCGATATGGCAGGCCCAGGAGATCTGGTCCTCGCCGCCCGCGGCAAACATCACGATCTGGAACAGGATCCACAGGATCAGCGGAATGAAGGCCGGGATGCGCAGCGGAATGCGGGCAAAGGCCAGCACCCAGACTTTCACCCGGGGGTAGAGGATCAGATAGGCGGCGACGACGCCGGCGATGGCGCCGGAGGCGCCGATCAACGGCACCTGCGAATCCCAGGCCACCAGCCCCTGGAAGAAGGCGCCGGCGACGGCGCAGGCGAGATAGAAGATCAGGTAGCGTATGTGGCCGAGCGCGTCCTCGACATTGTCGCCGAACACCCAGAGAAACAGCATGTTGCCGCCGAGATGGAAGATGTCGGCATGCAGGAAGGAATAGGTAAGGTAGCTCAGGCTCTCGGGGATGACGACGAATTCGGGCGAGAGCTCGACCTTGTCGTGAACCACCGACGGGATGAAGCCGAGACCGAGAACCGCGGCATTGGTGAAATTTTCACCGCCAAGCGTGGTCGCCAGATAGACGAGCACGTTCGCCACGATCAGGCCGATCGTCACATATTGCAGGCGGATGTGGCGCAGCCTGTTGGTGTCGTAAAGCGGGATGAACATCGGACCCTCCCGCCCCCAAAGTTCAGCGGTTCTTGCCAGGCACCCATAGCACGTCGGCCTCTCCATTGTCATTGACCGCGCGGGCGGCGACGAACAGGAAATCCGAGACACGGTTGATGTATTTGAGCGCCTCGCGGTTGACATGCTCGGCCGGATCCTGCGCCAGCGCCACCATCAGGCGCTCGGCGCGGCGCGCCACGGTGCGGGCCAGATGGAGCGCGGCGGCCGCCGGCGTGCCGCCGTTTAGCACGAAGGATTTCAGCGGCCGCAGGCTTTTGTTGAGCGCGTCAATATCCTGTTCGACGCGGTCGGTCTGGGTGGCGACGATGCGCAGCGGCTCGTATTCCAAGGGCTTGCCATCGTCCGGCACGGCGAGGTCGGCTCCCAGATCGAACAGATCGTTCTGGATGCGCGACAGCATGGCGTCGATCGCGGGATGCGCCGCGCCGGTGTGAAGGCGGGCCATGCCGATGCAGGCATTGGCCTCGTCGACGGTGCCGTAGGCATCGACGCGCAGATCGGATTTCAGCCGCCGCTCGCCGGTGCCGAGCCCCGTCGTGCCGTCGTCGCCGGTGCGGGTGTAGATCTTGTTGAGCTTGACCACGCGATCCCCCTCAGCCGCGCTATTTGCGCGTGAAATAGACCACCAGCAACAGCAGCGCCAAGGCCACGGCCTGCAGCATGACGCGCGTCTGCATCAGCTTGTTCGAGGTGATGCCGGAGCCGCCGCGCATCATGTTGATCAGACCGCGGACCAGCACGATCACCACGGCGGCCATGGCGATGACGGCGAGGATCTTCAGGGTGATGAGCATCTGGCTGGCTCCGGTTCAGGTTCGGTCAGGCGCGCCTGGCGAGCACGCGATAAAGCAAGGATGCCGGCAAGACGCGTTTCAGCGCCACACCGATCCTGGCCGGCACCGTTACCACATAGTGCGGGCGCGGGCGCTGTGACAGAAGCGCGTGGCGCAACGCCCTGTGCACGATCTCCGGCCCTGGTTTCAGCTTCGACACGATGCCGCCCGCCTGAAGCCGGGCGAGCTGCGCCTGATAGTCAGCGCGGTGGACGGAATTCTCGACATCGATGTTCTTCAGGAACCAGGGCAGGCCGTTGCTGGCGATCTTCGACGTTACCGGTCCCGGCTCGATGAGGGAAAGGTGGATGCCGCTGCCTTCGAGCTCCTGGCGCATGCACAGCATCAGGCCTTCGATGGCGTGCTTGGAGGCCGAATAGGCGCCGCGGAAGCGGACCGGAGCCAGCCCGAGGATCGAGGAGCAGTGGACGAGCCGGCCGTGCCCCTGGCTGCGCATGACCGGCACGATGCGCCGGGTGAGATCATGCCAGCCGAAGAAATTGGCCTCGAACTGTTCGCGAAGTGCCGCGACCGGCAGGTCCTCGACGGCGCCGGGCTGGGCGTAGGCGCCGTTGTTGAACAGCGCGTCAAGCGTGCCGCCGGTACGCTCCAGCACCGCATCGACCAAGGCGGCGATGGATTCGGGCTCGCGATAGTCGAGATAGAGGGCCTCCAAACCGTCGGCCTCGAGCGCGGCGATATCGGCCGGCTTGCGCGCCGTGGCGAACACCCGCCAGCCTTCCGCCTTCAACGCCCGCGCGCAATAGGCGCCGATGCCGGAGGAGGCACCGGTGACGATGACGGTGCGCAACTCCTTGGCGGCGGGGCGCGTTGTGGGACCTGGGGTTGCCATTTGCCGCAATCCCTTCCCATATTCGCGGCGTCGACACAATCGAGCGGAGCGCGGGTCCTTGCTGCGGAATATCGTTGCCCTCAAGCGCGTGCTCTACGATGCAATTGGACATTTCAACACCGATGACGGCTGGGCGATGGCCAGCCATCTGGCGATCACCTCGCTGATGGCGTTGTTTCCGTTCCTGATCTTCGCCACGACGCTCGGCAGCTTCCTCGGGGCACGCGCCTTCGCCGACACGGCCGTGCATCTGGTCTTCGACACCTGGCCCGAGCAGATCGCCAAGCCGATCGCGCATGAGGTGCAGAACGTGCTCACCGTGCGGCGCACCGACCTTCTGACCTACGGCGTGCTGCTTGCGGCCTATTTCGCCTCGAACGGCATCGAGGCGCTGCGCACCTCGCTCAACCGCGCCTATCGCGTCACCGAGACGCGCGGCATCGTCCACCGCAGGGTACAGAGCATCATCTTCGTCCTGATCGCCACCGCCTGCTTCCTCGCCATCAGCGTGCTTCTGGTGTTCGCGCCGCTGCTCGCGCGGCTGGCGGAAGCGCATCTGGAATGGATCAAGCCCTATATGGGAACGATCACCATCTGGCGTTACGTGATCGCCTCGACGGTCATCGTCATCGGGCTGTTCTCGGTGCATATCTGGCTGCCGGCCGGCAAGCGCCGCTTCGTCTCGATCATACCGGGCATCGTCTTCACGCTGGTCGCCTGGCTGGTCGGGTCGACGATCTTCGCCACCTATCTCGACCATTTCTCGTCCTATGTGACGACCTATGCCGGGCTCGCCTCGATCATGATCGCGGTCGTCTTCCTCTACATCATCTCGGCGATCTTCATCCTGGGCGGCGAGCTCAACGCCGCGATCAGCCGCTATCTGGAGGCGCGCGCGCGCGTCGGTTGAACTCCGTTAGATCTGGCGGTTGCCAGGGCGACGCCGAGCGTGGCGATCGCCATGCCGGCGATCTGCAGCAGGTTGAGCCGCTCGTTGAAAAGCACCCAGGCGACGACCGCGGTTACGGCCGGCACGAGGTAGAACAGCGAGGCGACCTTAGACATCTCACCGTCCCTGATCATCACCATCAACAGGAATATGGCGCCGATCGACAGCACCAGGACCAGCCAGGCCATGGCGAAGATCAGCTCGCCATTGACGGTGACGGCGCGCGTCTCGAAAGCGAGCGAGCCCAGGATCATCACCGCGGAACCGCCGACATACTGCCACATCGTCGCCGACACCAGATCGCCGCCGGAGGCATAGCGCTTCTGCCAGATGGTGCCGGCGCTCATGCCGAGCACGGAGACGAGCGAAGCCGTCAGCGTCGCCGGCGTGACGCCGCCGCCAAGCGTGCCCAGCTTCGGCCAGAGCACGATGACGACGCCAAGCAGCCCGACCGCAAGGCCGGCCCAATGGCGCGGCAGGATCGCTTCGCCGAGGAATTTTCCGGCAAGCACCGCCGTGATCAGCGGCTGCAGGCCGACGATCAGTGCCGATAGACCCGCCGGCATGCCCCTGTGGATCGCCCAGAAGACGGCGCCGAGATAGACGCCATGCATGAGGACGCCGGCCACCGTTGCGTGCAGCGCCTCTTCGCGCGTCGCCTTGCGCGAGCCGAGCAGCACGGTCAGCCCCGCAAACAGAATCGCCGCCGTCACGAAGCGGATGGCAAGGAAGGTAAAGGGTTCCGCCCAGGGCATGGCATAGCGCGCGCCGATGAAGCCGGTCGCCCACAGAACGACGAAGGAGGCGGGGATGAACCGCTTGATGCTCTGCATGGGGGAGGCTGCCAGGATGAACGGTTGATGACGGCAATTGCTCTAAAGCCGTTCAATCCCGCAAGCAAAACGAAACGGTTGATCCATAAGCTAAGTCGAATTCAACAAACCGTGCCAAGAGGGGCATGGCGCGTGGTCGCGCCATGGTGAGGCATGTTTTTGCATCTCGACACGACCTGGCTTCTGTTCGCCTTCGCGATCATCGCCGCCTTCGGCTTCTTCTTCGGCACGGCGCTCGACGCGATCATGAAGGAGAGCGGCTTCGGCCCGACCGGCAATACGCTGCTGTTCATCTTCGGGTTTTTCGTCGCGGTGGCGGTCGCCAACAAGCATGGCATCAGCCTGAGCGATCTCAAGCTGGCGGTTGCCTGTGGGCTGGGCGGCGCCTTTGTCTTCATCAGCGTGCTGGCGCTGATCAAGGCTGGGATGGCCCGACTTTAATCAAGTCCGATAAGACGCCTGACGTCCCGTACCGGCACGCCCGCGTCTCGAAGCGCGGCAAGACCGGTGTCCTTGAAGCTCTTGGACAGTTTCCGGCCGTCCGGGCCAAGGATCAAGCGGTGGTGGAAATAGCGTGGCTGAGGCAGGCCGAGCAGTTCCTGCAGCAGGCGCTGCACCCCGGTCGCCGAATAAAGGTCCTGGCCGCGCACGACGTGGCTGACATCCTGCAGCGCGTCGTCGACGACGACGGCGAGATGGTAGCTGGTCGGGATGTCGCGGCGGGCGACGATGATGTCGCCCCAATCCTGTGGTCGTGCTGCGACGGTTCGCGTCGCCGACATCGTCTCATCGATGAACTCCGCCCATGACAGGCCGGCCGCGAAGCGCGCCATCGCCGCTTCGACGTCGAGCCGCCAGGCAAAAGGCATGTTCTCGGCAATCCGCCGCTTGCGCTCCCTGGCGGGCAACGCCTTGTCGAGCGGCGGGTAGAGCGGCACGCCGTCGGGATCGCGCGGCCAGTCGCGGCCGCCGGTCTCGGCGATGAAGGCGCGGATCTCGCCGCGGCTCATGAAAGCGGGATAGACGAGTTCCTCGGCGATCAAACGGTCGAGCACCGTGCGGTATTCGGCGAAATGCTCGGACTGGCGGCGCACCGGCCGCTCCCAGTTCAATCCCAGCCATTCGAGGTCGCGGAAAATGCCGGCCTCGAATTGCGGCGTGCAGCGGGCGACGTCGATATCCTCGATGCGCAACAGCAGGCGTCCGCCCGCTTGCGCCGCCATCCGCTGGTTGAGCAGGGCCGAGTAGGCGTGGCCGAGATGCAGTTCGCCATTGGGGCTCGGCGCGAAGCGGAATGTCAGGAGCGTCATCTTTCAGGCGGCATTCGGGTTGAAAGGCGCTTTTGCCAATTGGTATTTAGCTCTCCATTGCCACTTCGCGGGCGCCCTGGGAACAAGCAACGTGCAACGCATCGCCTCGCTCGACGACATTGCGGCAGGGCTCGACGCGCTCTGCCGGATCGATCCGCGGCTGGCGACCGTGCGCGGCAAAGCGGGCGAAGTGCCGCTTCGGCTGTCGGAGCCAGGGTTCAGGAGCCTCGCTTCCATTATCGTTTCACAGCAAGTTTCCCGCGCAAGCGCCGACGCCATCTTCGGGCGGCTGGTGAAATTGGTCGATCCGCTGACGCCACAGGGGATCCTTGCCGCCGGTGAAGGGATTTTTCGCGAGGCCGGGCTGTCGCGGCCGAAGCAGCGCGGGCTGCTCGCCGTCGCGCAAGCCGTGGCCGGCGGGCTCGATCTCGATCACCTGTGCACGCTGGACGCCGGCGAGGCGATCGCGGCTATGACGGCCGTGCCCGGCATCGGCCCATGGACGGCCGAATGCTACCTGCTGTTTGCCGCCGGCCATCCCGACGTGTTCCCCGCGCGCGACGTCGCTTTGCAGACGGCGGTTGGCCATGCACTCGGCATCGACCCGCGTCCGCCGGAGAAAATGCTTATCCGGCTGGCCGAATCATGGAGCCCGTGGCGGGGTGTCGCGTCGCGGCTTTTTTGGGCCTATTACCGGGAATTGAAGGGCAGGGATGCGGCGCCGCCTGTCGAAATGGCCAAAAAAGCATGAAAATCATGCGTTTTTGGCGGCTTCGGCGAGAGACAATCCGCTTCACATCCCTGTCATGTCGGGCTTACAGTATCCGCGCCGTTCGGTTCTAGAAGCAAGGAGGCGAAGGACGTGACGGTTGCCGTATCTCCGGATGGGCTTCCCGCGCTGGTGCTGAATGCGGACTACCGTCCGCTCAGCTATTACCCCCTGTCGCTCTGGTCGTGGCAGGACGCCATCAAGGCCGTCTTCCTCGACCGGGTCAACATCGTCGCCGAATACGAGCACGCCGTCTCCTCGCCGACCTTCTCGATGAAGCTGCCGAGCGTGGTGAGCCTGAAAGCCTATGTGAAGCCGTCGCGGCATCCGGCCTTCACCCGCTTCAACGTCTTCCTGCGTGACCGCTTCCAGTGCCAATATTGCGGCACGCCGGAGGATTTGACGTTCGACCATGTCATCCCGCGCCATCGCGGCGGGGCGACGACCTGGGAGAATGTCGTCGCCGCCTGCTCGCCTTGCAATCTTCGCAAAGGCGGCATGATGCCGGCCCAGGCCAAGATGTGGCCGCTGCAAAAACCCTATCAGCCGACGGTACACGACCTGCACAACAACGGCCGCCTGTTCCCGCCCAACCATCTGCATGAAAGCTGGATGGATTATCTCTACTGGGATGTCGAACTCGAACCTTAGAGTTCGGCAGAAATCCGCGAGCCCGGCCGTCTGCCGCAGCTTTCTGCGCTTCCGGTGCTCACGTAACCTGACAGACCGTGATTATCAGACACACCCTGATATCGGACCAACTCGGTCATCCCTACTTGTCAATGGCTTCGCGTTTAAGGACGGGCTTCCCCCGCTCCGTCGCTGCTTCGCAGCGCCACCTCTCCCCCCTCCGGAGGGAGAGGAAGGGAGCCTGCTTGAAGGAGCGCTGGCTACTAGGCTCGCGCCGTTCCTCTACCCCGTCGATCGGGGGAGAGGTGGCTCGGCGAAGCCGAGACGGAGTGGGGGGTCGACCTGGCTCGGACGTCGAAAGCAGCGCCATTCGACTCAGCCTGCCGAATTTTTGCTCGAACCCTGCGCCGCTGAATCCAATCAATCTCGCTCAATCCCGCGCGAGCGCGCTGCGGAAGGCGACGGCGGCGAGAATGAGGCTGGCGATGGCGTTCCAGCCGGCGAGCGACAGGCCGAGGATGCGCAGCGCCGCCTTGTCGCAGGAGGGCGGCACGAACTTGTCGAGCGCGTCGAGCACGCCCTTGCCGCCGGTGTCGACCGGGCCGGCGCCCGCGGTGCAGTCGGCCGGACCTTGCCACCAGGCCCATTCGACGCCCGAATGGTAGACGCCGAGATAAAGGCCGTAGAGCATCAAAAGGCCGCCGATCGCGAGCAGGCCGCGCGTCACCCAGGCTGGCGCGCGCAGCATCGAGGCGATCACCGCCAGCACCATCAGCGGCACGCCGATATAGTAGGGGGTGCGCTGCTCGAGGCAGAGGTGGCAGGGGATGTAGCCGCCGATATATTGGAAGGCCAGCGCCGAGCCGACGGTCGCCGCCATGGCGACGGCAAGAAAGAGCGCCGCGCGCGTGCGCTGGCGTCCGGTGTCGGCAATCATGGTCGCTGTCATCGATGGAGATCCGTTGTTGCGTCGCTATCCGTGGGCGTATCTGACGAGGATATAGAGCAAAATCAGGGCAGCGGCGCCGGCGCCGACAATCAATCCCAAACGCTTTTCGATGAACTCCCTGATCTCTTCGCCATAGCAGCGCAGCAGCCAGGCAAGCAGCAGGAAACGGGCGCCGCGCGCCACGATCGCCGAGACGATGAAGACCAAAAGATTGACGTGAAGCGCCCCGGCCAGAATGGTGACCACCTTGATCGGCGGCAGGTGCGCGGCGCCGGATGTGACGAGCAGCACCAGCATCAGCCCGGCGCCGGACGACTGCCATTTCTCGAACGTGGATAGGCCGCCGAAATGCTCCAGGATCGGGCGTGCTATCGTGTCGTAGGCATAGTAGCCGATCAGCCAGCCGGCTATGCCGCCCAGCACGGACGCAGCCGTAGCGGTCAGCGCGTAGCGATAGGCGCGTTCGGGCCGCGCCAACGCCATGGGCAGGAAGAGCACGTCGGCCGGTATGAAGAACACGGAGCTTTCGACGAAGGCGATGAAGGCCAGCCACCATTCGGCGGATTTCCGCGCCGCCAGCGACAGGGTCCAGTCGTAAAGTCCGCGAAGCATCGGCTCTCCTGATTTGGTTCCGAACGGCGGAGTGGTTTTCGGGCACCGGCATGCACGAAACAAGGACCCAAAGCGCCGCAGCCGGCGTTTCCAGCCAGACGCGATAAGTTTCGTTTCTCTAGAAAGATTTTACGCGCCGCACAATGGCGGCGCCCTTACGGAACCGTAAGGCGCGGTCCGGGCGCGGCTACCACTGGTAAATCGGCAACAGGCCAGTTGACGAAAGCCCGTCCAACCGTATAGTCCGCGCCCATCCAGGCCGCCCGGCCTGAGCCCCTATGGCGGAATTGGTAGACGCGCTCGACTCAAAATCGAGTTCCGCAAGGAGTGCTGGTTCGATCCCGGCTAGGGGCACCATCCTTCGCTCTGCGAGCTTCGGATGGCAGGCCATCTTCGCTCTGCGAGTTGGCAGGCTATCCTTCTCCAATCTTTTCGGGTTTTGACGACTGGCGCAGGCCGACGACGGCCAGCCTGCGCTTGGCGGTCAGAGCGAGTGCTTGTAGCCGATCGCGATGTTGAGCTTGTCGCCGGCGAGATCGTCGTTCGCGTCGGCGTCCTTGACGATGCCGGTGTCGTGCCAAGTGTAGCCGAGCGCAACGCTGGGAGTGACAACCCGGCCGGTCGCTATGCATTACTGCATCTGAACCTGCAGTGTTCGACGACGGAAGATCAGCCAGCCCAAGCTGCAGGCGAACCCGACGTTCAGCAACGCCAAAGCGGCGAGAGCTGCAAGGGTGCCATGAGGGCCGACTTGCTCCAACAACAACGCTCCCACGGACGGCGCTGCTGCCTGAGCGATCAAGCTGGGCATAGCGAGACGTCCCATGAGCCTCGCGTATCCCGCAGGGCCAAACAGAGCGAGCGGCAGCGTGCCCCGCGCTATCGTTTCGAGGCCGATACCAGCCCCGTAGAAGGCAAGCGCCACAGCCACAACCGGAATCCCTAGCCAGAGCGCACCAATGCCGATGGCGACGAATGTCACGGACGCGAACTTGGTCCAGATGGGATGATGGTAGCGGGCGATAAACATCTCGACAGCACGCGCCGACACTTGAGCGGGGCCGACGAGTGCCCCGAGCCCAACGGCGGCGGCGAGCGCCATGCCGCCGGCCTGCAAGATGGTGAGCAGATGAACTGACACCGTCGACGAAATGACCGCCGCCAACGTCAGCGTGGCAGCCAGGAGGACCATGATCGGAACTGAGGTCGCCGCAGAAGGGACCGCAGCCTGTGTCTTTCCCGGCCGGTCCGGGACGCTCGGCGGAGACACCCCACGCGGCAGCATTGCGAGATAGAGGGGGAGGGCGAACAACAACTGTACCGCGGCATAGACGAGGCAGGTGCCGCGCCAGCCCGTCTCGCCAATCAGGAAGGCCGAGATCGGCCAACAGATGGTGCTGGCGAACCCGCCGAACAACGAGAGGGTTGTGATAGCGGAGCGCGCGCCGTGCCCATAGAGCCGCCCGAGGGTGCCGAAGGCGGCGTCGTACAAGCCTGCCCCCATGCCAAGTCCCACAACGACCCATGCCGCGATGTAGGCGACGAGGTTCGGGGCGGCCGCAAGCCCGATCTGGCCGACGCCGATCGAGCACGCGCTGAACGCAAGCACGTTTCGGCCGCCGTGCCGTTCAATGGATGAGCCGACATGAGGCGAGATCAAGCCGGCGACGAGCAAGCCGAGCGACAATCCGCCAACGACCCAAGTCAGCGGCCAGCCAGTGTCGGCGGCTACCTTCGGTGCGATGACCGCCGGCAAGTAGTAGGTGGACCCCCAAGCCATGATCTGGGTCAGTCCAAGGACGGTTATGATCGTTCGCCGACTGCGCTCCATCGCGGTTTGGTTCGTTCATGCTGCTGCGCTGCAACCGCAGCCGCTCTTGCCAGCGGCTTTCGCTTCAGCGTCGGCGACACAACAGGCGTCAGCCTCGGAAGGAGCTGGGCCACCACAACACCCGCCACCCGTCGCGCGTATGGTTGAGGGAGGGACGGTGCAGACGCCTGTTTCGGGTAGCACCAGTTGCACGGCATCCGCAGCCGCCATCTCGCCAGCGAGGGCTGCCGCGACCGACCGTACCTGTTCATACCCGGTCAGCAGCAAGAAGGTCGGAGCGCGGCCGTAGCTCTTGACGCCGACAGTGTAGAAGTCGGGCTCGGGATGGCTCAGTTCGCGATGGCCGTGCGGGGGAACGTCGCCGCAGGAGTGCTCGTTGGGGTCGATCAGAGGCCCCAGCGCCTTGACGCTCTCAAGCCACGGGTCAAGGTCCAGCCTAAGTTCGCGCGTGAGGGAGAGATCGGGCCGCTGGCCGGTCGCGGCGATGATACGGTCAACAGGCCCCAGCACTTGTAAGCCGTCCCGCGTTTGACCTTCGACGGTCAGGCGGCCGTTTGAGCCGCGGATGGCCAGCGTTGCGAAGCCGGTGACCATCGTTGTGCCGCCACTTTCCACCAGCTCGCGAGCATCGGCACCCAGTTCGCCACGAGCGGGAAGCTGGTCGGCGTCTCCACCGCCGTAGATGCGAACAAGATCGGTACTGCGTGTCACCCAGAGAGAAGCGGTGCCCGGCTCGTCAGCAGCCAGTCTATCGAGTTCCAGCAGAGCGTTGGCGGCCGAAAGGCCGGAGCCAGCAACCAGCGTCGTGCGACCGGCATAGAGGTTGCGGTCGCGGCCGAGAATGTCGGGGATGCCGTAAGCGATCTTGTCAGCGAACTCCGCTTCACCCTCCGCCGTGATACCACCGCCCCCAAGTGGGTTTGGCGTCTGCCATGTCCCGGACGCATCAACGACGGCGCGCGCGCGATCGCGCCTGATCCCGTCGGCGGTCTTCACGACCAACATGAAGGGCCTTGCCTGTCGATCCTTGCTCAATACCTTGTCCGCACCCCAGCGGGAGATGCCGACCACGTTGGCGTTGGTCTCGATAGACGTTGAGAGTTCAGGCAGCTTTGCGAGCGGTTCAAGGTAGTGCGCAATCAGCTCGTCAGCGGTTGGGAACGCCTCAGGATCGGGCATCGTCCAGCCACTGCGCTCAAGAAGTCTTGCCGCCGTCCGATCCACACAGTAGCGCCAAGGCGTGAACACCCGAACATGACCCCAGTCGCGGAGATTGGTGGCGACTTCCGCGCCGGCCTCGTAGACCTTCACGGGGAGCCCACGCTGAACGAGCTGAACTGCAGCCGCCAAGCCGACCGGGCCGGCTCCGATGACGGCAACAGGGAGATCGTCATGGTCATTCATCGGCATTGTTTCCATCCTTCCGGGATCATCGAAATACGAAACAAAAAAATATGCGCTATGCCGCTGCTTCGCCCTCGAGGGCACCGCAAGCGGCGTCAGCGCAGCACTCGTCAGCCAGGAAGCCGATCAGCTCCCTCATGATAGGGTAGCTGGCCCGACAGATCAGGGTCGTTGCCTGCCGCTCCTGCGTCACGAGGCCGGTCAGAATGAGGCGATGCAGATGGTGGGACAGCGTCGAGGCCGCGATGCCAAGGCTGTCCTGCAAGTACCCCACGGGCCGGCCTGCTTCGCCGGCTCTGACCAGTGTGCGATAGAGCTTGAGCCGTGTCGGGTTGCCGATGGCTTCGAGCTGTTTTGCTGCTTGTTCGAGTTTCATGGAAATAACACTGCACCCGCCGCCGGCACAGGTCAATACCTATTTCGACAAAGATCGAAATATGATCAAACGACCCGTTTACCGGTCGCGTCGATAACGACCTCGCCGTCTTCCTTGGTGAAGGGGCCGATGTCGGGATTGGGCAAAATCGGGAGGACCGCCTCAGAGGGTCGCGCAAGGACCGCGCCCAGCGGGGTCACCACGATTGGGCGGTTGATCAGGATCGGATGCTTGAGCATGGCGTCGATCAGATCGTCGTCTGACCACTTTGGGTCCGCGAGCCCAAGCTCCTCATAGGGCGTTCCCTTCTCCCGAAGCAGCGCACGGGTAGTGATCCCCATGGCTGCGATCAGCTCAACCAGCTTTGCACGTGAGGGAGGCGTCTTGAGGTATTCGATGATCTCGGGCTCTTCGCCGCTCTGCCTGATCATGGCCAGCGTGTTTCGCGAGGTGCCGCACTGGGGGTTGTGATAGATCGTGATGGTCATTCGGCGGGTTCCTCATTGGTGATGGCTTGGGGTTCCGCAAGCAGCCAGCCGGCAAGCGCCATTGCCACCAGAGCCCCGGCAAGCTGGGCAGCGATGAAGGCCGGGACATCGAGCGGCCGGATGCCAGCGAAGGTATTGGAGAGGGCGCGGGCCACGGCCACGGCCGGGTTTGCGAACGATGTCGAGGCAGTGAACCAGTAGGCGGCCACGATGTAGAGGCCAACCAGCCACGGGATGGCATCAGAGCGAAAGCGGAGACCGGCAAGGATGGTGAAGACGAGGCCGAAGGTCGCAACCGCCTCAGCGATCCACAGACCAGGCCCCCAGCGCACCGTGGTCGAGAGACTGAAGAGCGGCATGTCAAACATGGCATGAGCCGTCAGTGTGCCGAGTATGCCTCCCGCGAGCTGGGCTGCCACGTAGGTCAGGGCCACATCGCGGGCCATTTGGTGCCTCAGGCTGAACACGAGCGTGACCGCTGGGTTGAAATGCGCACCGGAAATCGCGCCGAGGATAGTGATCAACACGATCAGTATCGCGCCGGTCGGCAAGGTGTTGCAGAGCAAGGCGAGCGCCACATCATGGGTCAGCCGGTCGGCCATGATCCCGGAACCGACCACGGTGGCGACCAGCATCGCAGTTCCAAGTCCTTCGGCAGCGAGCCGTCGCGGCAGGTCAGCTGACACGGTGCCGAGCCTCCATTGAGATCGTTAGCACTTACAGGTCACCGCCTGGATGACCGGCCGGCAAAGCTCCGGGGCGCCCCTACAGCAGTCTTCCATCAGGTAGGCCAGCAGATCGCGAAAGGCGTTCATGTCGACGACATACCGGATGATCCGCCCCTCCCGTTCGGCGCGAACAAGCCCGGCGCGGTCGAGGACCTTCAGATGCGCAGACATGGTGTTCTGCACCGTTCCAAGCTGCGATGCGATCTCGCCGGCTGGAACGCCTTCGGCACCCGCTTGCACGAGCAGCCGGAAAGTCTCTAACCTTGTGTCCTGACCAAGCGCGGCCAGCGCCAGCAGAGCAGTAGTCTTGTCCATACATCCATCCATCCGGATTTGTGGATGTGTAGGTGGGCAGCATGACGGTTGGATGACAGGCTGATGGGGGTCGGAATATTTTGGCAAGATTTGCGCGCCCAATCCGATTATCAGCACGCGCCACGTTCCCCCTGCCGGGTCTCCGGCCTATTGGGAGCGCATCGCGGTCCTGGGACTTTCTAGAGGTGGCCTCAGAGCCGCAAGAGCTGCATTGCGGGCGTGGGGCGCAGGCCGACGACGGCCAGCCTGCGCCTTTGTTGTTTTCACGCAATTCCGGACGAAAAACCGCTACACACTTTTTTCCTGGAATTGCTCTAGCGATCAGAGCGAGTGCTTGTAGCCGATCGCGATGTTGAGCTTGTCGCCGGCGAGATCGTCGTAAGGCGCCGACGTCGTATCGGCCTTTTTCCACGAATAGCCGAGGTTGGCATAGACCGCATTGGTGGAGTCGATGTTGTAGGTCACGCCTGTGGCCAGCTTCGGCGTTTCCCAGGTGGTGTTGAAGGCGTTGCGGTAGCGGAAGTTGAAGACATTCCACGTCCATTGCTTGGACAGTTTCCAATCTCCGGCGAGATACAAGGCGTAGTAGGGGATCTGCGCATTTGCGTCGGCGTCCTTGACGATGCCGGTGTCATGCCAAGTGTAGCCGAGGGCAACGCTGGGAGTGAGGGTGAAGGCGTCCGTCAGCTTGATCTTGTAGCCGAGACTCGCCTCGCCGTAATATTGTGTCTTTCCACCGGTCTTGAAGGTCGGCTGGATGAATATCCCGCCGACGAAATTGTCGGCGAAATTGTGCGAGACGCTGAACTTGAAGTAGGTGTCGGCGAGCGATCGCGCTTTGTTGCTGCCATTGTCGATGGCGTAGAACTCGGGACTTCCCTCAATTCCCAGAGTCCAGGTCGGTGCTGCCGGCGGGGGTGCTTCGACAAGGTCGGCGGCGAAGCTGGATGATGTCATGGACAGTGAGATGCCCAGTGGCGCGACAATGGCACGAAAAAGCATGGTCTTTCCTCGATGTAGGAAGTGGCGGGAGATGTGCCGGCGATGCGGCGAGGAACCCGCTAGGCGCGCCGGATTTCAGTTGTGTGACGATGTGCCATTTGTGCAGACACAAGGACATCACGAAGTTGGGATCGTCGGATTGCCCGCCTTGGTCAGCTCGATGGGTTCGACGAAACAGTCGCCATTTCGACGCCATGTCGGCGGCATCCCTGGCTGGGCATCCCGCAGGAGCTCGTCCGGCCCGGCGGGCTCACCAGCAATCTCATGCCGATCGGGCATCGGCGCAGCCCGGCCTGTCCTGCTGTGTTGGAGCCGGCTGCTACCGCATATTCCCCGTGTGTCCCTGCGAGTAGCGCCCCGGCTGTGGCCACACCGTCAGCCCATGCGGCTCGACGCCGACGCGTATTTTCGTCACGCCGCCGCTGGTGGTGTCGATCATATAGATGTCGCTGTCGAAGCGGCCGGAGAGCCATAATTGCTTGCCATCGGCGCTGACATTGCCCATGTCGGGGCTGCCGCCGCCCGGGATCGGCCATTGCGCGACCACGGCGCGGGTGGCGAAGTCGATCACCGTCACGCTGCCCGGGCCGTTGGCCTTGCCCTGTTCCATCTTGTGCGAGCCGCGGTTCGAGACATAAAGGCGCTTGCCGTCGCGGCTGACGACGAAGCCATGCGTGCCGATGCCGGTGGGGATGAAGCCGATTTCGCGAAAACTGTCGCCGTCGATCAGGAACACGCCATCATTCATCATGTCGGCGACGTAGAAAACCTTGCCGTCGGGCGAGAGGCGGATGTCCTGCGGCATGCCCATCTTGGAGAGGTCGAGGTGACCGAGCATCTTCTGGTTCTTCAGGTCGATCTTAGCCAGGCCGCCATTGCCATATTCGCAAGTGAAGATCGCGTAGGAATTGTCGACCGAGAAATCGGCATGGTTTATGCCGGGGCAGGTCGGCGTCGGCAGGCTCGATTTCAGCGCCATGGTGTGCGGGTCGCGGAAATCGAGCCGCTTCATCGCCTCGTCGACGACGATTGCCGCGCTGCCGTCCGGCATGAAGTAGAGATTATAGGGGTCGTCGACCGGGATCTGCTGGCCGGGCTTGGCCGTCATCGGGTCGATCGGCGTCAGGCTGCCGTTCCTGCCGGTGCCGTTGTTGGCGACCCAAAGCGTCTTGAGGTCCCAGGACGGCACGACGTGCTGCGGCTTGCTGCCGACCGGGAACCGGTTGACCTCCTTCAAGGTGATGGTGTCGATCACCGAGACGCTGTTGGAGGAGCGGTTCGGCACATAGACGCACGGCAGCGCGCCGGCGGTGGCGGGGCTCAGATGGCCGGCCGCGGTCTGGCTGTAGATGCTGACCGGGGGAAGCAGCGGATCGGAGCAATCCTCCGGGCAGGTATCGGCCCAGGCCCGGGCAGGCATGAGCGCAATCAGCAGCACGGCCGCACGGAAACTGGTGTGACGCAAACGACTTCTGATCATCTGGATGGTTTCGTGTAGGCCGGCCCGAGTTCGCCGCGCGGACCCATAACTTGTGTCCCGCCGTTGATCTAGCGCCTTTTCAAAAGGCTCCGCATGCGGTTGCGCAGGATGCGCGCCATGTTGCGGGTCTCACGGTAGAGGTGCAGTTGCGAGGCCGCCTGACGGGCCAGCCGGTCGGCATCCGGCGTCAGCCCGACCACCAGCGTGCCCATCGGCTTGCGCTCGCTCCACAGCCGGCTCATCACCGGGTGGTCCGGAACCGCGCAGGAATCGGTCATGACGATGTTGGGATCGTCGAGATGCTGCTTGGTCACCTCGATCATCAGCAGCGTGCCCGGCGAATAGGCGGAAAGCGCCTCGTCATAGGCCGTCTTCCAGGTGTAGGCGACGCCGGCCTCGACGAAGACGACCAGGCAGGCGACGGTGCGGCCGTCGAGCGTCAGCAGATGGATGCGGCACATGTCCTGCTCGGCCAGCCTGTGCACGGCTTCGCGGGCGAAGGCGGCGCGGTAACGGTCGATCGCCATCGCGGTGCGCTCGCGGCCTTTCCAGCCGGCCGCTTCAAGCGTCAGGAAGCTTTCGATGGCGTGGCGTATCTCGTCCTGCCCGCGCGCCACGATGTGCTCGAGCTTGCCTTGATCGGCGAGGCGCCGCTTCAGCCGGCGGAATTCGCGATAATGGTGCGCGCGCAGCGAGGCCTTGAGGTAGTCCTCGCCGTCGGCATCGCTTTCAAGCACCGGGCGGTCGACCTTGCCGGTGGTCACCAGGGTCAGGCCGCGGCTGTCGGCAAAGGAGGTCATGAGGCTCGCCACCGGGCCGTCGAGCCTCATGTCTGGCAGCACGAAGACCTTGGGCAGCTTGAGATGCGGCCTCGACAGCATCGAGAAGAAATCCTCGATGACGCCGACCGGATCGTCGCGATCGACCAGCGGCGTTCCGAGCGGGCCGAACGGGCTCGACCATGTGCGCATCACCGGGACGCCGAGCGGGATCGCCGGCCGCTCGACCGAGAACGGCGCCAGAAGCCGAAGCCGGTTGCGGTATTCGTCGCCGTCGCGGATGACGGCAAGCCGCACCTCGCGGTCTTCCAGCCGGGGCATCGCCGGCGCCAGGAAGCGCGGGTTGAAGAAGACGTTCGGCTCGATCGTGCGGGCGCTGAGATAGTCGAGTTCCTCGACAAGTTCGAAGCCCGCCGAGGCTGGGTAGATGGCGAGCTTGCGCTCCGGCCGGTTGCTGGCGAAGAGCTCGATATGGGCGGGGTCGACCTCGCGCGCCAGGCCGGCAAGGTTGGAGACCATGGCGCCGGCGGTGCCGCCGCTGGTCTCTTCGAGCAACGGGACGGCGGCCATCAGGCGATTTCCTTGTTTGCGGGCACGAAGATCGCCATCACGATGCCGAGCTTGCGCCAGACGGTGAAGGACAGCGCACTGGCCTCGAAGACCATGGCGAGGCTGGTGGCGATTGCCGCGCCCCAGAGGCCGAACAGCGGGATCAACAGCACGTTGAGGCCGATGTTCAGGGCAAGCGTCATGGCATAGACGGCGGCGCAGATGTTCTGGTTGCCGCTCATGGTGAGCAGGCTTTCGCAGGGGCCGACGGCGGCGCGCGCCACGACGCCCAGCACAAGCAGGAAGAGCAGCGGGTAGCCAGCGGTGAATTCGGGACCGAACAGCATCAGCATCGGCTCGCCCAGCGCCAGCACCATGAGCGCCATCAGCAACGAGGGCCAGAAGGTCCAGGACACGGTCTCGCGAGCGAAGGCGGCGAGCTTGTCCGGTTCGCCATGGGTGAACTGCGCGTAGCGCTGGGCAACGCCGGCCTTGACCGCGAAATAGACGAAATGCACCAGCGCCAGCGTCTTCACCGTGGCGAAATAGACGGCGACATCGTTGGGGTTCATATAGGCGCCGACCATCAGCACGTCGGCATTGGTGAGCAGGAAGAAGAAGCTCTCGACCAGGAATATCGGCAGCGAAACGAGGATCCACTGGCCGAAATGCACCGCCATCGGCCCGGCCGGTATCTTTTTCTCCATGCGCGAGGTGACGGCCATCAGCTGGCCGAGCGTCGTGACATAGGTGGCCGCGATCGAGGCGAAGATCGCGGTCTTGGCGTCGGGCACGTAGTGCAGGCCAAGCATCAGCGCCATGAACGCCAGAATCAGCACCGGCCGCACCAGATAGGTGGGCGAGAGCGCCAGCAGCGCCCAGGAATTGGCGCGCGCCAGCCCCTGCAGGAGATCGCCGAGCGCGATCATCGGCAGGCAGATGACGCCGAGGATGAAGGGGATGACGTAGTAGTTCTCGATCCAGTCCGAGGCGAGCCACACGCCAAGGGCGCCGAGGCCCGCGATCAGCGTCGAAGCAGCGAGCACGAACAGGCGGCTGGCGAGCACGATGCCGCGCAGTTCGGCCAGCATGCCGCGTTCGCGATATTCGGGAATGAAACGAATGACCGAGGTGTGGAAGCCGAGGCAGGCGAGGTTGCCGACGATGACCATCGTCACCCAGACCAGCACCGAGATGCCGTATTCGAACGAGCCCATCCAGCGCGCCATCAGCACCTGGCTGACGAAGGCGATGAAGGCGCTGATGATACGGATCGAAAAGGCGATCAGCGACATGCGCCCGGCTTCGCCGCGCTCGTCGGCGGTGAACAGCACTGCGTCGATGCGGCCAAGCAACGGACGCATGCGCAGCGCCCAGCGCTGCGGCAGGAACCGCCCGGCAGTCGTCGCCGCGGAAAAGCGCACCCAGAACTCTCCGTTTTCCGCCTCTTTCCAAGGTTTCGGTCTATCCGAAACACCTTAAGAAAGGGTGGGTGGGGTGCCGGCGGGCGTATGAGGGGCAGCGCGGGCTTTCGGAAATTGCGCTGAAGTGCGCAAGCCGTAGAAAGCTAAAAAGCTGCGCGGGCATGATAGCAAATAAGCAGACATCTCGTACGGGAATTCGCGCTGAATTTTCCCGTGTCGGGACAAGATTTTTGGGAATATCTGGGAGGTCATTCTCGAATTAAGGGTGACGGAATAACCTTTCTCCAGATTGCCTACGCCATGATTGCGGTCTCGTACCTTGTTGCCGTTTTGGCACTAATTTCAGGTCACTAGCTGCGAAACGCGGCCAATCGCAATCGCCGGCGCTGCCCCTCATCCGGCCCTTCGGGCCACCTTCTCCCCGTCAAACGGGGAGAAGGCAAGGGCGCTGCTTACATCCCCTTCATAGCGTCGCAGGACACATTCGGGTTCATGTCGGCGAAGGCGCCGGTGGGGTTCTGCTTCCAGGCCCAGACATGCAGCTCGTAGAACGGGCCGAGGCCGTAGCGGTTGGGGGCGCTGTTGAAGTTGAACAGCTGGCCTTCGAGCGAGGCCGGACCCTTCGAAGTGATATATTCGACGGCGACCAGCTTCAGCGTGCCGTCGGCCATCGGCTCGTACATGACCGCCTCCGGCTTGGCGACGTCGACGGCGTCGTCCTTGAGGTAGGTCGCATTGACGTAGTGGATGCCCATGGCGCCGCCGGTGATGCCGCTGGCGCAGGGGATCGGCGCGTAGCCTTCAGCTTTCGCCACCGCGACGTCCTCGAAGCGGCTGTCCAGCGCCCGCACCTTTTCGGCGAGCGGATTGACGGTTTCGGCCGTGGCCGCGCCCGCCATCAGCATGATGATCGAGGCAGAAGCGCCGATAACGCATTTGATTGAGGTCTGAATGTTCATTTGTCTCTCCAATTGAGGCGCACAAGCGGCGGCAGTCGGCCGGTAGGCCAACTCCGAACGCCGGCGGCGCCTGTCGGTAAAAGGGATGATCGCTGATCCCGACCAGAGCGGTTCACCAAACGAACCGCTCCAAGTCTTTGTTTTGCGCAATTCCGGACGGAAAACCGCTGCGCAGTTTTCCTGGAATTGCCGTGCCCGGGATCAGCTGTGATGCCACCAATATTCCCAGTATTCGCGCGGGTTTTCCCGCTCGTGCAGGCCGATGTCGCGTCTCAGGTAGTCGTCCTGCGGTGGCAGAAAGCGTCGCCGGTTTCGCAGCGGCGAAAGCAACGCCGACACAGCCCGTCGCATGAAGCCGCGCCGTGACGGGACGATGTCCGCCGCGGCGGATGCAGCCTCGTCTTCTGGCACGGCGTCAGGTCCGCCGGCGACGGGTATGGTCTGCCCGACATGGTCTGCCCGATCAGCGATAAAAGTAGGGGTCGAGGACCCGGACCTCCGTGATCTTGTCGACGGGAAGCGAATTCTTCTGCGCGGTGCTGCGGATCGCCTCCGGCGAGGGCGCATCGTAGATGCAGAAGCTCTTGCTCTTGTCCGGCGAGACGAAGGATTGCACCCAGGTGACGCCTTTCTCGGCATTGCGGGCAATGACGCCGCCCATCGCGGTTGCGCCGGCATCGTTCATCGGCACGTGAAGCCCATCGGGGAAGGTACGTTCAATCAGGTAACGAGGCACGATCGGTTCCTTTCATTGGTGAATTGCGCTCGGTTCAAGCGCGACCCAGCAGAAATCACCTTCGCGGCAGGCGCGCATCGGAGCCATTCCCCATATTGGCCGGGACGAATCCCTATCTTTGCGACGTTTTATGTGGAAGATGGCACCTCAATGTGTGGAAAGTCACATTGTCGCGCCGTTTCCCAGGCTATCGCGGCGGCGGTCCGCCACGATGGAAATTCTGATTTGGCGAGAGAGTGACAATGCTTCTGGAACGGCAGACGCAGCTGCAGCAAATGGATGCCTTGCTGGCGGATGCAACAGGCGGCCGTGGCCGCGTCGTGGTCCTGTCGGGGGAGGCCGGCGCCGGCAAGACGGCGCTGGCCGAGGCGTTCGCAAGCCGCTTGGGCAAGGACCTGGCCGTGCTTCGCAGCGCCTGCGAGGATCTCTCCATTCCCGATCCCTTGGGGCCGCTTTACGATCTGGCGCGCGAGGCGCAGTGGGAGCCGCCGCGAGCGATCGACGACCGCCAGGTGCAGCGGCTGCCCTTGTTTTCCGAGGCGCTCGACGTCTTCGAAGCGAAAGGTCCTTGCCTGCTCGTCATCGAGGACCTGCACTGGGCCGATGATGCGACGCTCGATTTCGTGCGCTTCCTGGGCCGGCGTATCGCGAGCACCCACATCCTGCTTCTGATCACGGCGCGCACCGACCGCAGCGAGGGGCAGATGCGGGTGCGCCGGGCGCTCGGCGAAATCCCGGCCGGCAACGTCTATCGTATCGAGGTCCCTTTGCTCAGCGAGACGGCCGTCCTGTCGCTCGCCGAGGCCGCCGGCCGCGACGGCGGCGCCATCTACCGCGCCACGGCAGGCAATGCCTTCTTTGTGACGGAGTTGCTGGCCGGCGAGAAAGACGGCCTGCTGCCGGTCAGCGTGCGCGACGCGGTGCTCGCGCGCGCCGAGCAGCTCTCCTCCGGCGCCCGCTCGATGCTCGACGCGGTCTCGGTGTTCCCGCGCCGCGCCGACGCCTGGGCGCTCAGCGGCCTTTGCGGAATCGCCGCCGCCGGCCAGCTCGCCGAATGCGTCGCCAACGGCCTGCTCGAGGATTTCGGCGACGGCTATGCCTTCCGCCACGAGATCGCCCGCACGGCGATCGAGATGGCGCTGACGCCCAGCAAGAGGCGGGAGTACAACGAGCGCGCCCTGGCAGCGTTGCGGGAAAATCCGCAAGTCGCCACCGCAAGGCTCGTGCATCATGCCGTGGAGGCGCAAAGCCTGGACGTGGTGCGCGAGCTGGCGCCGGTCGCCGCGCGCGAGGCTTCCCGCGTTGGCGCCCATCGCGATGCGGCGGGCTACTACGAGGTCGCCCTGCGCTACGCGGATATCCTGCCGATCGAGAAGCGGGCGGAGCTTTATGAAGGCCATGCCTTCGAGTGCCACTTGATCGGCCGCATCGACGCGGCGATGGAAGCGCAGGACCGGGCGCGCCAGCTGCGCCAGGCGCTGGGCGATCGGCTCAAGGAAGGCGACAGCCTCAGGTGCCTGTCGCGTTTTGCCTATCTGCTCGGCGATCGCGATGCAGCGGACCGTTTCGGCGAGCAGGCCGTGGAGCTTCTGGAGACCGCGCCCGACAGCGCCGAACTGGCGATGGCCTACTCGAACCTCTCGCAACTGGCGATGCTGGCCGAGCGGCTCGAGGACACGCTTTCGCTCGGAGGCAAGGCGGCCGAACTGGCGGAGCGGCTCAACCGGGCGGACATTGTCTGTCATGCGCTGAACAATGTCGGCGCCGCCGGACAATGGCTGGATTTTGCCAAAGGGCGGCGCGATCTCGCTCGCAGCCTTGGGATTGCGCTGTCGGGCAACTTCCAGGAGCATGCGGCGCGCGCCTTCACGAACTGCGCCTGCGTCGAGATGAACAGCCTCAACTTCAAGGAGGCGGCGTCGTTCCTGGATCGCGGCATTGGCTATTGCGTCGAGAACGATCTCGCGACATGGCGCGATTACATGCGCGGCGTGCAGGCGCAGCTTTTGCTTCGGCGCGGCTTTTGGGACGACGCCGCGACAATGGCGCATGAGGTTGTCGACGACGACGCAACGACGCCGCTCGTGCGCTATCCGTCGCTGGTGGCGCTGGCGAGGCTGCGCATCCGCCGCGGCGACCCGTCGGCCGAGCCGATCGTCGAAGAGATGAGGCGGTTCCTGGACAAGGGCATGGAGCTGCAGCGCCTGGTGGCGTTGGCCGAGGTGCTGGCTGAGTTGGCCTGGCTTGGACAAGCCGACAGGCAGGAAGCCTTGCGCCTGATCGCGGTTGCCGAAAGCCTTGCGCCGACGCCGGCCGTGTTCGGCGAACTTGCCAACTGGCGGGAGCTGTTGTCGCCCGGATCCGAACCCGGCGACACGGACGGCATGGCGGAGCCGCACCGCCTGCAACTGACCGGCGACTGGCGCGCCGCCGCAGCGCTATGGGCCGAAATGGAGGCGCCTTTCGAACAGGCAATGGCCTTGCTGCGCGGCGACGAAGCGGCGCAGCGCGAAGCGCTTGCCATTTTTGAGGACCTTGGCGCGAGGGCGGTCGCGCAGCACGTCCGCGGCCTTATGCGGGAAAGCGGCGTCAGCCACATCGCGAGAGGACCGCGACAGGCGACGCGCGCCAACCAGGCCGGCCTCACGCAGCGCCAGATGGAGGTGCTGCAGCTGATCGAACGCGGCTTTTCCAACAAGAAGATCGCCGCGCATCTGACCATCTCGCCAAAGACGGTCGATCATCACGTGTCGGCGGTGCTGGACAAGCTGGAGGCCGTCTCGCGCGGCGAGGCGACGGCGGCCGCGCGCGATTCGGGATTGATCTAAACTTGATTGTACCGCACAAACCAATGGTCATGGAGGAGCCAACTTACGTCATTCCTGCCGCGCGGCTGAAAGAGTTCGTCGCGACTATTTTCGCGACCGCCGGCTGCGCGCGGGACGAAGCGGATCGGATCGGACACTACCTTCTGTCGGCCAATCTAGCGGGCCATGACAGCCACGGCGTGATACGCACTCCGCGTTATCTCTATTGGCTGCGGCAGGGTTATGTCCTACCGGGGCAGACGCTGACGGTGGTCTCGGAGGGTCCCTCCTTCGCCACGGTGGACGGCAATTGGGGCTTCGGCCAAACAATCGGTCCGTTGGCCGTCGACACGGGCGTGGAGAAAGCCAGGGCCGCGGGCGTTTCGATGATCGGCCTGCGAAACTCCAGCCATCTCGGCCGGATCGGCGACTGGGCAGAACGGGCCGCCGATACCGGTCTGGTTTCGTTGCATTTCGTCAATGTGGGCGGCGGTGAGCTGGTTGCGCCGTTCGGTGGGATCGATCGACGGTTTCCACGAATCCCATCTGCATAGGCGTTCCGTCGGACGGCAAGGAACCTATGTTCCTGCTTGATTTCGCGACGTCGCTTGTTGCCGAAGGCAAGGTACTGGTCGCATCGAACGGCGGCAAGCCAGTGCCGGAGGGAGCACTGGTCGGGCTCGACGGAAAGTTCACCTCGGACCCGTCGGCACTTTACGGACCGATCGTGCCGGGCGGCGTTCGGGACTTAGCGCATGGCGAGGGCGCTCTCGTCGCTTTCGGTCTGCACAAGGGCTCCGGCCTTGCCTTCATGTGCGAAATCCTGGCGGGCGTCCTGGCTGGAGGCGCGACGTCCGGTCCTATCCCTGGCGGTAAGCGCGGCCGCATAAGCAACGGCATGCTGTCGATCTACCTCGACCCGGCCCGCTTTGGAGAGCCGGATTTCCTGCAGAGAGCGCGCGCTTACGCCAACTATGTGAAGGCCTCACGACCGACCACGCCCGATACCCCGGTCCTGGTTCCAGGCGAGCCGGAAGCCCGGTACCGCGAGGAGCGCCTGCGCTCCGGCGTTCCGCTGCAGAAGCAAACATGGGATGCGATCTGTGCAGCCGCGTTGTCGCTCGGGGTCCAACCTCCGACGTTGTAGGACGCGATCTTCGATAGAATTGTTTGCCGCGTCGTGTCGATATCCGACACCATGACTGCAGGCTTTATGGATGAATTGAAGTTAAGGTCGTGCAGTTGGAAGTAGTCAGGCACGCCGGGCACGGCTTTGAACCTGTTCAGCCCCTTGCGAAAGTTATCTGGGGCTGGGATCATATCCGTTGAAAAGTCCCGGCGAAAGCCGGGACTGAAGACCTGCTCAGGCGAACGTGCCGTGGCAGTGCTTGTACTTCTTGCCGGAGCCGCAGGGGCAGAGCTCGTTGCGGCCGACCTTGCCCCAGCTTGCGGGGTTCTTCGGGTCGCGGTTTTCCGGCGCGACGACGGCGCTGGTGTCCTGACGCAGCAGAAGCGCGGTCTCGCCGCTCTGGAAATCATCCTCGCCGGTGGAGCCGTCGATATGGCTGCCGAACATCTCGGGGGCTTCGGGCGGCGGCGCGTCCGCCGCCTGGCGCACCAGCTCGACGCGCATCAGCTGCGCGGTGACGGCCTGGCGCAGGTTGCCGAGCATGCCCTGGAACAGCTCGAAGGCCTCACCCTTGTATTCCTGCAGCGGGTCGCGCTGGGCGTAACCGCGGAAGCCGACGACGGAACGCAGGTGGTCGAGATTGACGATGTGCTCGCGCCACAGATGGTCGAGCGTCTGCAGCACCACCGAACGTTCGACATAGTTCATCACGTCGGGGCCGAAGCGATCGGCGCGTTCCTTGGCGGCGGCGTCGGCCGCGGCCGCGATGCGCTCGCGGATGTCGTCCTCGGCGATGCCCTCTTCCTTGACCCATTCCTCGATCGGCAGGTCGAGGTTGAGATACTGCGCCGCTTCCTCCTTGAGGCCGGCGACGTTCCACTGCTCGGCATAGGCGTTTTCGGGAATGTTCTTGGCGACGATCTCCTCGATGACGCCCTCGCGCATCTCGGCGATCGTCTCCGACAGGCCTTCGCCGTCCATCAGCTCGATACGCTGCTCGAACACCACCTTGCGCTGGTCGTTCGAGACGTCGTCATATTTCAACAGGTTCTTGCGGATGTCGAAGTTGCGCGCCTCGACCTTCTTCTGCGCCTTCTCCAGCGCCTTGTTGATCCAGGGATGGATGATCGCCTCGTCTTCCTTGAGGCCGAGCTTCTGCAGCATGCCATCCATGCGCTCGGAGCCGAAGATGCGCATCAGGTCGTCCTGCAGCGACAGGAAGAATTTTGACCGGCCGGGATCGCCCTGTCTTCCCGAACGACCTCTAAGCTGGTTGTCGATGCGGCGCGATTCGTGGCGTTCGGTGGCCAGAACGTAAAGGCCGCCGGCGGCCAGCGCCTTTTCCTTCAGGCGCTCGACGTCGTCGTTAATCTCTTTTTCCCGAGCCTCGCGCTCGGGTCCGGGCGGCATGTCGCCAAGCTCTTCGGCGATGCGCATCTCGGCGTTGCCGCCGAGCTTGATGTCGGTGCCGCGGCCGGCCATGTTGGTGGCGATGGTGATGGCGCCGGGCTTGCCGGCCTGGGCGACGATAGCCGCCTCGCGCTCGTGGTGGCGCGCGTTCAGGACTTCGAAGTCCTTGAAGCCATCCTTGCGCAGGCGTTCGGCCAACTGCTCGGATTTTTCGATCGAGGTGGTGCCGACCAGCGTCGGCTGGCCTTTGGCGCTGGCCTCGCGGATTTCCTTGACGATCGCCTTGTACTTCTCTTCGACCGTACGGTAGACCTCGTCGTCCTCATCCTTGCGGATGACCGGCAGGTTGGTCGGGATCTCGGTGACCTCGAGGCCGTAGATGTTGCCGAATTCCTCGGCCTCGGTCAGCGCCGTGCCGGTCATGCCGGCAAGCTTCTTGTAGAGGCGGAAATAGTTCTGGAAGGTGACGGAGGCCAGCGTCTGGTTCTCCGGCTGGATCTGCACATGCTCCTTGGCCTCGAGCGCCTGGTGCAGGCCTTCGGAGTAGCGGCGGCCCGGCATCATGCGGCCGGTGAACTCGTCGATGATGACGATCTCGCCGTTGCGCACGATGTAGTCGCGGTCCTTCTGGAACAGAAGATGCGCCTTCAGCGCGTTGTTGACGTGATGGACGATGGCGACGTTCTCGACGTCGTAGAGCGACTCGCCTTTCAACAGGCCGGCGTCGCGCAGCATGTTTTCCAGCTTCTCGGTGCCGTCCTCGGTGAAGATCGTCGTCTTCTGCTTCTCGTCGACCTCGTAGTCGGCCGGGCCGAGCTTCAGCATGAAGGCGTCGATGGTGTTGTACATTTCCGAGCGGTCCTCGAGCGGACCGGAAATGATCAGCGGCGTGCGCGCTTCGTCGACCAGGATGGAATCGACTTCGTCGACGATGGCGTAGGCATGCCCGCGCTGCACCATCTGCGAGCGCTCATACTTCATGTTGTCGCGCAGATAGTCGAAACCGAGCTCGTTGTTGGTGGCATAGGTGACGTCGGAGGCGTAAGCCTCGCGGCGCTCGTCGTCGGAAAGGCCGTGGACGATGATGCCGACGGTCAGGCCGAGGAATTTATAGACGCGGCCCATCCATTCGGCGTCGCGGGTGGCGAGATAGTCGTTGACGGTGACGACATGGACGCCCTGGCCAGCAAGCGCATTGAGATAGACCGGCAAAGTGGCGACCAGCGTCTTGCCCTCGCCGGTGCGCATCTCGGCGATGCCGCCATTGTGAAGCACCATGCCGCCGATCAATTGTACGTCAAAGGGACGCATGCCAAGCACGCGGCGGGCCGCCTCCCGCACCGTGGCGAAGGCTGGAACCAGCAGGTCGTCGAGCGCGGCGCCGTTGGCGAGATCCTGGCGGAATTTTTCAGTGCGGCCCGAGAGCTCGGCGTCGGAAAGCGCCCGCATCTCGTTTTCCATGGCGTTGATGGCTTCGACCCTGGGCCGGGTCGACTTGACACGGCGGTCGTTGGAAGAACCGAAAACCTTACGGGCGAGACCGCCGAGACTGACCATCCAATGGTCCTTTCGATAGCAATTTAGCCGTTTGCGACAGGCGCCTGGCGGGCCCATCAAATCCGCGTGAATGCGGACAAACGCAAAAAGCGCCCGGAAAACGGTTCTGGACGCCAAGTCGATGGACAGATAAGAGGGGGCTCAATCGATGTCAACGCCGCGTTAGCCCTATGGGCAGCGCCAAATTCCGCCACAATCCGACTGATTTGGAACCCTTCCGCTCACGCGGTCCTTATTGGCAATCCCCATTGGAGTTATCTTGATGTCCCTGTCGTTCCGCCGCGCCTCGCTCGCCAGCCTCGGTCTGGTCTTCGGGCTCTCGGCTCTTAGCCTGTCGCCGCTGATGGCGCAGGAGACCAAGCCCGCCCAGGACGCCACAGCGCCGGCGGCGGCTCCGGTCGATCCCAATGCCGTGGTAGCCACCGTCAATGGCGAGAAGCTGACCGAGGCCGATCTTCAGCTCGCCGAAGGCGAACTGTCGCAACAGTTCGCGCAGATGCCGCCCGAAC
This sequence comes from Mesorhizobium sp. B3-1-6, assembly GCF_006439555.1. NCBI lineage: Bacteria > Pseudomonadati > Pseudomonadota > Alphaproteobacteria > Hyphomicrobiales > Phyllobacteriaceae > Mesorhizobium > Mesorhizobium sp. B3-1-6. Next base: position 108,088 of record NZ_VFTM01000015.1, read on the forward strand.
AGCGCCGCGCGGCTGCCCTTTCGGCCGCGATCGAAATCCGCGTCATGGCCAAGAAGGCGGTCGACAGCGGCCTCGACAAGGACGCCGACTTCCAGCGCCGCATGGCGTTCCTGCAGGCTCGCGCCCTGCATGGCGAGGTGGTCGAGAAGGAAGTGGTCGACAAGGTGACGGACGCCGAAGTGCGCGCCCGCTACGACCAGGAGATCGCCAACACGCCGCCGGTCAACGAAATCCACGCCCGTCACATCCTCGTGAAGACGAAGGAAGAGGCCGAGGCGATCATCAAGCAGCTCGACGGCGGCGCCGACTTCCAGAAGCTCGCCAACGAACACACCAGCGATCCGAGCGGCAAGACCAGTGGCGGCGACCTCGGCTGGTTCGGCCCGGGGCAGATGGTGCCGGAGTTCGACAAGGCGGCCTTCGCGCTCGACGTCGGCAAATATTCGAAGGAGCCGGTGCAGTCGCAGTTCGGCTGGCACGTCATCAAGGTCGAGGACAAGCGCGCCAAGCAGCCGCCGGCCTTCGACGACGTCAAGGATCAGGCCAAGCAGGCGGTGATCCGCGACAAGTATTTCGCCATGGTCAAGGAGCTGCGCGCGGCCGCCAAGGTCGAGATCCCGGACGAGAAGCTCAAGAAGGACATCGACACGCTGGAAGCCGGCAAGTAATCCGCTTGCGGCTGGATAATTCTAAAAGGGCGCCTTCGGGCGCCCTTTCGCTTTCGGGGGTCAAGCGTTCATTATACCCCGCGTGATGTAGCGTATGGCGGCGCGGATCAGCGCGTCGTCCTCGTCGAGCCGTCCGGCCAGAAGATGCCGCCAGGCGAAGGAAGCGATCAGATCGGCGACGATCCCGGCATCGACATCGGCCGCCACCTCGCCCCGCGCCTTGGCGCGCTCGATCATCCGCCCGGTATGGCTGCGGCGCCCCTTTGAATATTCTGCAAGGGCGGCCGCGGCAGTTTCGTCCGATTGCGCCTCAGCGATCAGCGAGCGGAAGATGTTGCCCGACGGGGTGTCGCGCCAATGCGCGAACAGGTTCTGAAGGAAGCCGGCCAGATCGTCCTCGATGTTCCCGGTGTCGGGCGTCTCGACGCGCTTCTGCCGCTGGTAGACCTCGATCAGCAGCGCCGCCTTGCTCGGCCACCAGCGATAGATGGTCGGCTTTCCCGCCCGCGCCCGCCGGGCGACGGCCTCGATCGAGAAGCCGGCATAGCCCGCTTCGCGCAACACCGCCTCGGCGGCCTTGACGATGGCATCGGCGCTCTCGGGATTGCGTTTCGCGCCGATCGACTTGCGCCCGCGAGCGGCGGCTTCGTCCATCGAGGTCTTCCTTAGCCGGTGAATCTGGCGCCGATCATATTGGCTTCGGCGACGAAACGAAACGACGCGTTTCCAACTGCCAAGCCGCCGGCCAGGCCGGGAAGGCGCGGCCAGAACGCCCCTTGCGCCGACGCGCGCTATCGGGCAAACCGGCCTTCCTTTCGCGTTCTTGCCGCTCCGGGGTTCCGATGTCCGCTACGATTTCGCCGCTCGCACCGAAGAAGTATCCGAAGATGCCGGTCATCGAGGGTGTGCGCATCGCGACCGCCGAAGCCGGCATCAAATACAAGAACAGAACCGACCTCTTGGCCATGGTCTTCGATCCGGGCACGGCTGTCGCCGGCGTGTTCACCAGGTCGAAATGCCCGTCGGCGCCGGTCGACTTCTGCCGTCAGAACCTGCCTGACGGCAAGGCGCGCGTCCTGGTGGTCAATTCCGGCAACGCCAACGCCTTCACCGGCAAGAAGGGCAAGGCTTCGACCGCGCTGACCGGCGAGGCGGCGGCGAAGGCCGCCGGATGCTCGCAGAGCGAGGTTTTCCTGGCCTCGACCGGCGTCATCGGCGAGCCGCTCGACACCACCAAATTCAGCCATCTGCTCGCCGGCTTGGTCAAGGACGGCAAGCCGGATCTGTGGACCGAGGCGGCCAAGGCGATCATGACCACGGACACCTATCCGAAGGTGGCGACTGCGACGGTCAAGCTCGGCGACGCCGACGTCACCATCAACGGCATCGCCAAGGGCGCCGGCATGATCGCACCCGACATGGCGACGATGCTTTCCTTCATCGCCACCGACGCGCCGATCGCCGCCCCCGCACTGCAGGACCTGCTTTCGCGCGGCACGGCCAAGACCTTCAATGCGGTGACCGTCGACAGCGACACCTCGACCAGCGACACGCTGCTCATCTTCGCCACCGGCAAGGCCGCCGCCCGCGGCGCGCCGGCGATCGGCGATCCCAAGGATGCGCGGCTTGGCGCCTTCCGCCGGGCGCTCGGCAAGGTGCTGAAGTCGCTGGCGCTGCAGGTGGTGCGCGACGGCGAGGGCGCGCGCAAGCAGGTCGAGGTCACGGTCACCGGCGCGAAGTCCGCCCGCTCGGCCAAGCGCATCGCGCTTTCGATCGCCAATTCGCCGCTGGTCAAGACGGCCGTCGCCGGCGAGGACGCCAATTGGGGCCGCGTCGTCATGGCGGTCGGCAAGGCCGGCGAACCGGCCGACCGCGACCGGCTGTCGATCTGGTTCGGCGACAATCGGCTCGCGCATGAGGGCGAACGCGATCCGAGCTATTCGGAGGAAGCGACCTCGGCCTATATGAAGCGCGACGACATCCGCATTCGCGCCGATCTCGGCATCGGCCGCGGCAAGGCGACGGTGTGGACCTGCGACCTCACCAAGGAATATGTCGCCATCAATGGCGATTACCGGAGCTGATGGCGCCGGTGTCCGGGCATCCGGCAAGCGTGCTGGCGGTCGTGCGCCGCTACGAGGCGGCGGGCTTTCGCGCCTGGCCGGCGGCCGCCGTCCATTATGACGGGACCTGGGTGGTACGGCTCACGGCAGGACACCCCGCCAAGCGCCTGAACTCGGTCAATCCGCTCGATCCGGGCGACACGCACGCCATCGAAGAGCGCATCGGCCGCGCCGCGCGGCGCTTCGACGCCTATGGCCGGCCGCTGACCTTTCGCATGTCGCCGCTGTCGGGACTGGTTCTGTCCACGCATCTCGACAAGGCCGGCTGGAACAGGTTCGACGAATCCCTGGTCATGCGGCTGCCGCTGAAGGAGGTCGGGCTCGGCGCGGCCATGGACCAGATTCCGCTCAAGGACATCAGCCGCTTCATCGGCGCGTCGCTGAGGACGAGCGGCTCGGACGCCTCGCTGCGGCCCGGCCTGTCCGAGGTCATCGGCGCGATCCAGCCGGAAGCGGGGCTGTTCGCGCTCGAGGAGGGCAACGAGCCGCTGGCGACGCTGATCTGCGTGCATGACGGCGATCTCGCGGGTCTGTTCGAGGTCGCCACCGAAGAATCGGCGCGCAAGAAGGGCCATGGCCGCAATCTCATCCTGTCGGCGCTGAAATGGGCCCGGCTGCGCGGCGCGCGCGAAGCCTGGCTGCAGGTCGAGGCCAGCAACAGGCCGGCCCTCTCGCTCTACCGGTCGCTCGGCTTCGAGGAAGTCTATCGCTACCATTATCGACGGCCGCCGGGCGCATGAGCGAGAGCAAGCCAACCGGAAAGCGTCTGCTGCTGGTCGCCGCCTGCGCGCTGGTCGACACCGACCGGCGCGTGCTCCTGGCGCAGCGTCCGGAAGGAAAGCAGCTTGCCGGCCTGTGGGAGTTTCCAGGCGGCAAGGTCGAGCCCGGCGAGACGCCGGAGGAATGCCTGGTGCGCGAATTGCATGAGGAACTCGGCATCGAGACGGAGATCCCGTGCCTGGCGCCGCTCACCTTCGCCAGCCACTCCTATGACGATTTCCATCTCCTGATGCCGCTTTATGTCTGCCGCCGCTTCCGCGGGATCGCGCAGCCCAAAGAAGGGCAGGGACTCAAATGGGTCAGGCCCCGGCAGATGCGCGACTATCCGATGCCGCCGGCCGACGCACCGCTGATCCAGTTCCTCATCGACCTTCTGTAGTTTCGCGGTTTGCCGTTGCGACAGCTCACCGTTTCCTGGAGACGGTGAATGTTCCGCACGTTTCCCGGGAGCTGCTTTAGCCAGCGTTAATGGAAGATTTATCTCGATGTGAAAAATTGCACGAGGCCGTTTCGCGCGGCGATATCGTCGATGACTGGGAAACACGGCATGAGCCTCGAAAGAGACTGGGACTCGATCCGACCCGACCGCGGCTTCCGCGCGGTGGACGCCGGCATGGGCATCCTGCGGATCACGCTTCTCTTCGGCTCGGCCGCGGTGGCGCTGGCGCTGATCGCAACGCCTTTCCTGGACAGCCAGACCCGGCCGCAGAGCGCTCGCGACGGCTTCCCTGGCGGGCTCGACATGACGGCGACCGGATCGATCGGTCATCGTCCCAATACATATACGCTGCGCCGCAGCGTGCTGCAGCCTTTGCCCAGTTCAATCTGTGTCATCCGCAATGACGGCAGCCGCAGCGGCGAGTGCTGACTTGGTTAATGATTTCGCGGCACGGCGGCGTTTCACTCGCTGTTAAGCTTTTGCCGTTAACCTTTCTTAACGGGTAAGACATTAGAGTTTCTGCATGAGGGATCGATGATCATGAAAAACCTGCTGCAGCAATTCATTGAAGATGAAACGGGCGCCACGGCCGTCGAATATGGCCTGATCGTCGTGGTGTTGTCGCTCGCCATCATCGCCGGGGTCAAACAGGCGGCCGATGGGCTCGTATGGCTGTTCACCGACAACAACAGCAAGCTAGCCAACGCCTTCGCTCACTGACGACGGGCGCGCTCAAGTCTTAGGCGGGTTCTCCAGGACAGCCTTTAGCGAGACCTTGGCCGATCCAGGTCTGAGCGGTTCTTGTTGCGAGGCGTCTGGCGCCCAGCCGGACATCCAAACAATCGAAAAACTTGCGCGGATACGGCCGTCCGGATCCGAGAATCGCTCGGCATAGATTTCGGCCGCGCGGGCAAACAGGCGTCTGCCGGCCGACCGGCGGCTGCGATCGATGAGCACGTTGGTTTCGCCCATGGCGCGGAGATCGGCCGCGAGATCGAACAGCGTATCGTAGCGCACCGCGACCGTTTCGACATCGGCGACCGGCAATGCCAGGCCGGCGCGCTGCAGCAGCGCGCCCGCGTCGCGCACGTCGGTGAAAGGAAGGATGCGCGGGCTCGCGCCGCCGTAAAGCTCCGTCTCGGCCGCAAGCATGCTTTCGCGTAGTTCCGCCAATGTGCCCGCGCCGGTAAGAGCGCCGAGGAACAGCCCGTCCGGTCTCAGCGCCCGGCGGATTTGCGCGAGCACGCCGGGAATGTCGTTCATGGCGTGCAGCGAGAGCAGGGAGACAGCGAGGTCGAGGCTGCCTTCCTCGAACGGCACGGTCTCCGGCGGCGCCACCAGGCCGGGGCCGCCGGCCAGAAGCGCTTCGTCCATCTCGACGCGTACGACCTCCCCGACCTTGCCGCTGCCGGCGAGCACGTCCGCCGCCGCCGACGTCTGACAAAACAGCGCGGCCGCCTTGCCGAAGCGGCGTTCGACGGCACCCAGCCGGTCGGCAAGGTCTTCCGCGGCGCGCCGCATCAGGAAATCGGCGCCTTCGACGGGGCGGGCGAGAGCCCTGCGCTTGCGCGCGAGCCAGAGCTCGGTGTCGATCAAGGGCTGCAACGAAAAGCTTCCTGTTGTCCGCGCGTGCCGGAGTGGTGTTAAGGTGCGCCGGGTTCCAATCACGTGGCCGATCCGGTGCACAAGATCAAGACCATAGCGGTCCAGGATATGGCCCGGCAGGCACTGGCCTGGCCGGCGCGCCTGTTGTTTCCGCCGGTTTGCGCCGGCTGCCGTCGCCATGTGTCGCAGCCTGGCGTGCTGTGCGGCGCCTGCTGGCCGAAGCTGAGGCTGCTGGAGAAGCCCTGGTGCCCGGTGATGGGCACGCCCTTCATCCACGACATGGGCGAGGGGTTTCTGTCCGCCGAGGCGATCGCCGATCCTCCGCCCTTCGAGAGGGCGCGGGCGGCCGTCGTCTATTCAGGTGTTGCGCGGCAGATGGTGCAGGGGCTGAAATATCAGGATCGAACCGACCTCGCGCCGTGGATGGCGAACTGGATGATGCGCGCCGGCGCGGAGCTGGCCGCGGAGGCCGACCTGGTCGTGCCGGTGCCGTTGCACTGGCGGCGCTTCTTCCGGCGCCAGTTCAACCAGTCGGCGGAGCTCGGACGGGCCGTTGCAAAGCTCGGCGGGCTGCCCTTCTCGCCATCCGCGATCAGGCGCGTGAAGCTGACGCGCCAGCAGGTCGGACTCGAACGGCACGAGCGCGAGGAGAATGTGCGCGCCGCCTTTCGCGTCCCGCCGGAAGCCGAAATCGAGATAGCCGGGCGCCGGGTACTTGTGGTCGACGATGTTTACACCACCGGCGCAACGGTGCGGGCGGTCGCCAAGGCGCTGAAGAGGGGCGGCGCCGGAGCCGTCGACATCCTCACTTTCGCCCGCGTCCTGCCTGGGGACTTTCGGCCCGATGAGTCCGCGACTATATAGGTTTTAATTTGTTGTTTGCCGCATGTCGCTTTCGTACCTCACTGGACGGCATGCATGAGGACTGCCGGCCAATGGCTGATGTGACGATCTATACCCGCATGATGTGCGGCTACTGCAACGCCGCCAAGCGGTTGCTCGACCGCAAGGGGGTAGCCTATACCGAGCACGACGCCTCGTTCTCGCCGGAGCTGCGCCAGGAAATGATTTCCAAGGCGCATGGGCGAGCCACCTTTCCGCAGATTTTCATCGGCGACACGCATGTCGGCGGCTGCGACGACCTCCACGATCTGGAGTCGCGGGGCCGGCTGGACGCGATGCTCGCCAACGGGAGATGACCATGGGTAGTTTCAAGGCCGCCGCCGTGCAGATGCGTTCGGGCACGAGCCCGGAACGCAACGCCGCCGACATGGAGATCCTGGTCCGCCAGGCCGCCGGCCAGGGCGCCACCTACGTCCAGACGCCGGAAATGACCGGGGCGCTGGTGCGCGACAAGGAAGCCGGCGCGGCCGCTTTTACCGCGGAGGACAAGGACATCGTCGTCGCGACCGCGCGCAGGTTGGCGAAGGAGCTCGGCATTCACCTGCATATCGGCTCGACGGCCATTCGCCGCGCCGACGGGAAGCTCGCCAACCGCGCTTTCCTGTTTTCGCCAGACGGCGCCGTGATTGCCGGCTATGACAAGATCCATATGTTCGACGTCGATCTCGACAATGGCGAGAGCTGGCGCGAATCCGCGTCCTACGAGCCAGGGACGGAAGCGGCCGTGACCGACATCGAAGGGACGAAGCTTGGCTTTGCCGTCTGCTACGACCTGCGCTTTCCGCAGCTGTTCCGCGCCGAGGCGATGGCCGGGGCCGAAGTGCTGACGGTGCCGGCCGCCTTCACGCGCCAGACCGGCGAAGCGCACTGGCATGTGCTGCTGCGCGCCCGCGCCATCGAGAACGGCGCCTATGTCATCGCTGCCGCGCAGGGCGGCCTGCATGAGGGCGGGCGCGAGACCTATGGCCATTCGCTGATCGTCGATCCGTGGGGGCGCATCATCGCCGAGGCCGCGCATAACGAGCCCGGTGTGATCGTCGCCGAGATCGATCCGGCCCAGTCGCTGGCCGCGCGCCGCAAGATCCCCAATCTGAAGAACGCGCGGGATTTCGCCGTCAAAGCCGGGACAAGCGAAGCGCCGCGTCTCAGGGGTGCCGCCTCTTGATCCGTTTCTCCCTGATCTGCGAACACGAGCACGAGTTCGAAGCGTGGTTCCGCAGCAATGACGATTTCGACACCCAGAAGAAGCGCGGCTTCGTCGATTGCCCGAGCTGCGGCTCGCACAAGGTCGAGAAGGCGCTGATGGCGCCCGCCGTCTCCACATCCCGTAAACAGGAGAAGGTGGCCTTGGCCATGGGCGAGGCGCAGAAGCAGGCGCTGGCGCAGCTCAAGGCGCTGGCCGAGAAGGTGCGCGAGAATGCCGACTATGTCGGCGACAAGTTCGCAGAGGAAGCGCGCAAGATCCATTTCGGCGAAACCGATCCGCGCGGCATCTATGGCGAGGCGACGCCGGAAGAGGCGCAGAGCCTCGTCGAGGACGGCGTCGAGTTCATGCCGATCCCGAGCTTTCCGGACGACCGGAACTGAGCGGGCGGCGGCGAGAAATCTTTTCGGGCCTCGTAGAGAGGTTCTTTCAGTGGATTTGGTTGAAGACCTCGGACAGTCTGACAGTGGACGGTTTGCTGGTTGTTGGAGATCAGCAAGAGATTGATCGGGTGGTCCAGGCCCTGTCGCTCATTCGCCAACACGATCCAATCCGCTACCGTAGGCTTGCAAGAGACCTCAGTCGTATTTGGATTTTGGCAATCCCCTATCGCGGACAGTTCAGCGTAGGTACCTGGACTTGCCAGCTCGATCAACGGTTCGTGCTCGACAAAAAGACGTCGTGTGAGCTCATTGCCTCAGTGATCGTGCATGAGGCAACACATGCGCGTCTCGCACGGTTCGGCATCGAGTATCGCGAAGAATTGCGCCAGCGTATTGAACAGGCGTGTATCCGGCGCCAAATGGCTTTCACCAAAGCACTTCCCGGGGCAGCTGAAGCATTTGACGAGGCCGACAGGATGCTGAACGCTTTGCCCGACATGAGCGATACCGCAATGGCCGAGCAAGCCTTTGCGGCAGAGGTCGAGGCCGCGCGTTATGTCGGCGTTCCCGAGTGGTTGCTGCGAAGAATGATCGCCCTCCGAAGATGGCGCAACAGGAGATTGGCTGCGAAGTCGAGGCGGAATTGATCCTCTCGTCAGGTGTCAACTCATGCTGCCAATCAATTTGCCGAGCAGCTTCGCCAGCATTTCCCGGTCCTCGCGTGTCAGGCCAGCAAGGATTTCGTGCTCGTTGGCGACGTGGGCGGCAAGCGCTTCGTTGATGAGCTCAAGCCCTTTCTCGGTCAATTGCACCACCACACCGCGCCGGTCGCTGGGGTGCGGCGCGCGCCGGGTCAGACCGGCCTTTTCCAGGCGGTCGAGGCGGGCGGTCATGGCGCCCGACGTCACCATCGTCGCCTCGTAAAGCTCGGTCGGCGTCAGCGCATAGGGCGCGCCGGTACGGCGCAGCGTCGCCAACACGTCGAATTCGCCGGACTGCAGCCCGAAGCGGGCGAATACCGGCGCGAGCCGGTCGCGCGCAATGAGCGCCGAGGCCTCGTTCAACCGCCCGATGACGCCCATCGGCGACACGTCGAGATCCGGTCGTTCCCGTCGCCACTGTTCCATGGCCCTGCCCGCTCGATCCATATTGCTCACCGTAAAGTATCTTGACATAAAGAATCTTTGCATTATCTTACTGCAATAAGAACTGGCCGCCAAGCGGTCTCGCAGCGACAGGACGAACCAATGAGATTTCTCTGGGATTCAGCGATCTGGCTTCTGGTCGTGACGGGCGGCCTGCTTGGCATGACGCTGCCGTTCGGCAAGCTCGCCACCGCCGCCGGCGTGCCCGCCATGGTCTGGGCCTTCGTCATCTCGCTGGGCGCCGGCGGCGTGCTGTTCTTGGCGCTTCTGTTGCGCGGCGAGCGCATCCGGCTGACGCCGCACAAGCTGCGCTATTTCTTCGTCACTGCGGCGATTTCCTATGCCGTCCCCAATCTTTTGATGTTCTCCGCCATTCCGCATCTCGGCGCCGGCTACACCGGCATCATGTTCACGCTGTCGCCGGTGATCACGCTGGTGTTCTCGATCCTGCTCGGTGTCAGGCGCCCCAACCTGCTCGGCGTCATCGGCATCGCCGTCGGTTTCATCGGCGCGGCGATGGTCGCGCTGACGCGCGGCGAGGCCGGCCAGCCGGCCGATTATTTCTGGGTTGCGATCGGACTGCTCATCCCGGTCAGCCTTGCCGCCGGCAACATCTACCGCACCGTCGACTGGCCGCAAGACACCGGCCCGATCGAGCTTGCCGTCGGCAGCCACCTGGCCTCGGCCACGCTGCTTCTCATTGGCATCCTCGGCCTTCTGGGCACGCATGCCTTCGCCCCGCTCGGCGCCGTGCCCCTCGTCGTCGTCGGTCAGGTTGTGTCGGCCTCGGCGATGTTTGCCTTCTTCTTCCGCCTGCAGGCGGTCGGTGGGCCGGTCTATCTCAGCCAGATCGGCTATGTGGCGGCGGCCGTTGGGTTGTTCGCCGGCACGCTCTTCCTCGGTGAGCATTACCAGCTTCTGACCTGGCTGGGCGCCGCCATCATCACCGCCGGGGTTTTCATCACGACCAAGGCGCAAAGCCAAGCCGGCGCGCCGGCGCCGGTTCGGGTCGAGCCGGCGTCGTCCCGGAGCTAATCCTGCTTGCCGGAGGATTCCGGCCGCGGGTGGCGGCGGCGATGGGTGGCGGCGGCGCGCGCCGCCTGCTCATAGATGCCCGTCATCAACTCCAGCGTGCGCGCGACGTCCTCGAGCTTCTCGGCCATCTCGGGAATGCGCTTCACCGCTTCGATGAGCAGCACCGAACGGATATCGGCATAGCGTTCCGTCACCCGATGACCCAGCGGCGTCACCTCGTAGGTCACGCCGGCCCTGCCGCTGCCGGTGCGCGTGATCAGCCCGCCCTTCAACAGCTTGCGCAGGCTGTACTGGATGTTGGGAATGTCGTCGCGATTGGTCATCTGGGCAAGGTCGCGGACGCTTTTGGGCCGGTCGTTCATCCTGATGATGTGGAGCAGCGCGTTTTCCGGCCCGCTGGCCGAAAACTCGATCACGGTGGCGAGGCACTCCGCCTGCCAGTGGCCGAACGCCTCGTAGGAGCGCATCAGCGCATATTCGACCTCGGTGACGTCGATCTCGAGTGGCGTGCGCGCCAGATGCCAGCCGCGGTCGAGCAGTTCTTCCTGTGTTTCCAGCGATTTGCGACGCTCGTTCATCAGCCTCTCCCTTGCCGCGAGGATGCGCCGATCCACGCGATTGCGTCCACATGAATTTATGATAGACTTTCTATCATAAATTATAATCAAAAATGTGAGGAGAACATCGTCGTGAGCATGCTCGACAAGTCCGCGCCTGGCACCCAGCCTTTCTTTCTCGGCACCTTCGCGTCCAACTGTTCCGGCGGCATGACCGTCACCAAGGTCGCCGAGCGCTGGGACAATTCCTGGGACAACAACCTCAAGCTCGCCCGCCTTCTCGATGAAGCCGGCATCGACTTCATGCTGCCGATCGCGCGCTGGATCGGTTACGGCGGCGAAACCAATTTTCATGGCAACGTGCTTGAGACGATCACCTGGGCAGCGGGGCTGCTGGCGCTCACCCGCAACATCACCGTCTTTGCCACGACCCATACGGCGGCGAACCACCCTGTCGTCGTCGCCAAGCAACTGGCCACCATCGACCAGATCAGCTGCGGCCGCATCGGCCTCAACATCGTCGCCGGCTGGAACAAGCCGGAATACGAGGCACTTGGGCTGACGCTGCCCGACGACCACACCACCCGCTACGGCTACGCTCAGGAATGGTTCGACATCGTGCGCGCCCTGTGGAGCCGCACGGAGGCCTTCGACTGGGACGGAACCTGGTTCAAGCTCAGGAACGTGCTCGGCGATCCGCGTCCGTCATCGCCGTTGCCGATCCTCAACGCGGCCGGCTCGGAAGAGGGGCGGAAATTTGCTGTCCGCAACGCCGATTTCCTGTTCACGCCGGCGATCGACCTCTCGCGCTCGAAGGACGAACTCGCGGCGCTGAAGGAGCAGGGCAAAGCGGCGGGCAGGGACGTCGATGTGCTGACCTTCGCCCATGTCGTGTGCCGGCCGACGGAAAAGGAAGCCAAGGACTATCTTGAGCATTTCGGCCGCGCCAATGCCGATTGGGCGGCGGTGGACAATCTGGTGCGGCTGCAATTCGCCCACGCGCAATCCTTCCCGCACGACCTTCTGGCGCTCATCCGCGACCGCATGGCGGCGGGCCATGGCGGTTTTCCGCTGACCGGCACGCCCGAGCAGGTGGCCGACGGCATCACCCAACTGCACCATGCCGGCTTCCGCGGCTCGACCTTGTCCTTCGTCGATTATGTCGAGGAATTCCCCTATTTCCGCGACACGGTCCTGCCTATTCTCGAAGAAAGAGGCATTCGCGTCGCGCCGGCCGCGATGCAGTCGGCGGCTTAGACAAGGAGATGGCAATGTCCACGGCAGAAGGTCAGTCCACGCCAGAAGATCCGGTCAGCGTCGCTGATTTCCGCGCCGCCATGCGCCTCATCGTCGGCAATGTCAGCGTCATCACCGCCGGCGTCGGCGACGACCGTACCGGCCTCGTCGTCATTTCCGTGGTGTCGCTGTCGGCCGAGCCGCCGAAGGTGATCGCCTGCGTCAACCGCTCCTCATCGACCTGGCCGATCATCGAGCGCTACCGGCATTTCGGCGTCAACTCGCTCGGGCCCCAGCACCAGCAGGTTGCCGAGCGCTTCTCCGGCTTCGGCGGCATCAAGGGCAAGGATCGTTACGAGGGCGCCGAATGGACGACGCTGAAGACGGGCGCGTCGCTGCTCTGCGACGCGGTGGCCGCTTTCGACTGCAGCCTCGACGAGATGATCGATCGCGGCACGCATTCGATCGTCATCGGTTCGGTCGAGGCGGTGAGGACGCAGGATGCCGGACAGGCCCTGATCTATTGGCGCGGTGGCTATCGGCCGTTGGAAGCCTGAGGACCCATTGATCAGACCGAGGCTTTCTCGGCCAGCACCATGTAGTTGACGTCCATGTCCTTCGAGCGCTGCCAGCGGTCGGCCAGTGGGTGATAGATGACGCCGGTGCGGTCGATCACCGTGAGACCGGCCGCGCCCAGTGCCTTTGCCAGCTCCTCCGGCCGCACCAGCTTGCCGAACTGATGCGTGCCGCGCGGCAGCCAGCGCAACACATACTCGGCGCCGATGATGGCAAGGCCAAGCGCTTTCAGCGTGCGGTTGATGGTGGCGACGAACATGATGCCGCCGGGGCGGACCATCTGCCCGCATTTGGCGACGAACAGGTCGACATCGGCGACATGCTCGACCACTTCCATGTTCAGGATGACATCGAAGACCTCGCCGGCATCGGCGAGCGCCTCGGCCGTGGTGGCGCGGTAGTCGACGCTGACGCCGGCCTCCGCCGCATGCAGCTTCGCCACTTCGATGTTGGTCGCGGAAGCATCGGCGCCGACCACTTCGGCGCCAAGCCTGGCCATCGGCTCGCACAAAAGCCCGCCGCCGCAACCGATATCGAGGAAGCGCAGGCCATCGAAAGGCCGCGCCGCGCGCGGATCGCGGCCAAAACGCGCCGCCACCTGGTCGCGGATATAGGCAAGCCGCACCGGGTTGAACTTGTGCAGCGGACGGAACTTGCCGTTCGGGTTCCACCATTCGGCGGCAAGGGCGGAGAAGCGCTCCACTTCTCCAGCATCGATGGTCGATCGGCGGGGCTCTGGCATAGGCGGGTCTCCAACTCGTGACCCCGAAAATCGGTATCGATTTCGGAACGGATCATGCACAAGGTCAAAGTGCTACAGTGTCCTGCGTCCCAAAGGACGCGCGGCGCTGACGTTAGGAAGTCGGGCGCGGGGGAGGGAATGTCAAGGCAGGTTTTTTCAGCTGCCGCCAAGCTCTCGTGCTGTCAGCACGTGGCAGCTTGGTCGGACCGATGGTGAAACGGGATTGTGACTTCGCGCGAATGGGACGGCATAGACTGTTCGAAAAGGAACGCGATCATGCGACCTCACACGTCGATCCTCTGGCGCCGTCTCGATCTTGAAGGCCACGATGCCTGCCTGCTTTGTGCGACCCCGAGCGGTTGGCGGCTCAAGGGGCATGCCCTCTTCCTCCATGACGGCCAGCCCTGCAGCCTTGCCTATGCGGCGGATTGCGATGCCGGCTGGCGCACGCGTTTCGCAAGCGTCGACGGCTTTCTCGGCACGCAAACCTTGCGCTACGAGGTCGAACGGCTGGCCGACGGCCGATGGACGCTGAATGGCGCGGAGCAGGCGGAGGTTGCCGGGCTTGTCGATGTCGACCTCGGCTTCACGCCGGCAACGAACCTGCTGGCGATCCGCCGCTTCGACCTTGCCGTCGGCGCTGCGGCGCCTGCCCCGGCGGCCTATCTGGCCTTTCCGGAGCTAAGGCTTGAACGTCTGGACCAGACCTACCGTCGCCTCGACGACAGCCGCTACGCCTATGCCGCGCCGAAATTCGGCTACGACCAGGTGCTGGACGTCTCGCCGTCCGGCTTCATTGTCGACTATCCAGGACTGTGGAAGGCCATCGCGCTGCGTTGCGCATCCTCGACCGGCTAAAGCGCGTCGCGCTGAAGCGGATTCAGGCGACGCGCTTTAAGGCTTTGTTTCCATGCATGTCGTTATCGCAAAACCGCCGCACACTTTTGCGCGACATGCATTAGATTTTCGACAGCGCGACCGCCGCGTGCCTCATGTCGACGCTGGCCGGGTCGATCGCCTGAACCGCCTCGCTGGCGCCGATCTCGGCCATGATGCGGTCCGCCGCCGCCTGGGCCTGTTCCAGGCTCTGCCAGCGCACGACGTCCACCCAGCTTCCATCCTCGCACCTGCCGAGCTGCCGGCTTTGGAAGCCCGGCTGCCGGGCAAGCCAATCCGTCATGATCCCATTGTTGGAGACAAAGCCGGCTTCGGTGCCGGGCTTCAGGCGGAAGGTGACGATTTCCAGGGTCTCGGACATGAGAATCTCCAACGGGCCGTTTCGGCAGTCTTGTGGCATGACCGGCGACAGGAATCCGTCAGGATGAGTGGTGCCGGGCCGGCTAATAAGTGCGCTCGCTTGCGAAGCCTTGCTGTTTTGGCTAAGGAGGCCGCGCATTTCCGCGCTTGGTCACCCTGGCGTTTCCTCCCGTTCCGGCCTTGAGCCGGCTTGAGTCAAAGGCATTTCGCTTCCATGGCGCGTATCGTGATGAAATTCGGCGGAACCTCGGTCGCCGACATCGCCCGCATCCGCAATGTGGCGCGCCATGTCAAACGCGAGGTCGATGCCGGCCACGACGTCGCCGTGGTGGTCTCGGCCATGGCCGGCAAGACCAACGAGCTGGTCGGCTGGACCCGCGAAGCCTCGCCCATGCACGACGCGCGCGAATATGACGCCGTGGTTGCTTCGGGCGAGCAGGTCACGGCTGGCCTGTTGGCGATCACGTTGCAGAACATGGGCATTCATGCACGGTCCTGGCAGGGCTGGCAGATCCCGATCAAGACCGACAATGCCCATGGCGCGGCGCGCATCCTCGACATCGACGGCGCCTTCCTGATCAAGCGCTTCGGCGAGGGCCAGGTGGCGGTCATCGCCGGGTTCCAGGGCATCGGGCCGGACAACCGTATCGCGACGCTCGGCCGCGGCGGCTCCGACACCAGCGCCGTGGCGATCGCCGCGGCGGTCAAGGCCGACCGATGCGACATCTATACCGACGTCGACGGCGTCTACACGACCGACCCTCGCATCGAGCCGAAAGCCCGGCGTCTCGCCAAGATTTCGTTCGAGGAAATGCTCGAAATGGCTTCGCTCGGCGCCAAGGTGCTGCAGGTGCGCTCGGTCGAGCTTGCCATGGTACACAGGGTGCGTACCTTCGTGCGGTCGTCCTTCGACGATCCCGATGCGCCCGGAATGGGGGATTTGCTCAATCCGCCCGGAACGCTCATTTGCGACGAGGAAGAGATCGTGGAACAGCAGGTCGTCACCGGAATTGCCTACGCCAAGGACGAAGCGCAGATTTCGTTGCGCCGCGTCGGCGACCGTCCAGGCGTCGCCGCCGGCATCTTCGGCCCGCTGGCCGAGGCCAACATCAATGTCGACATGATCGTCCAGAACATTTCCGAGGACGGCAAATTCACCGACATGACCTTCACCGTGCCGTCCGGCGACGTCGACAAGGCGCTTGCGGTGCTGGAGAAGCTGAAGCCGGAAGTCGGCTACGACGTCGTGCAGTCGGAAGCCGGCATGTCGAAGGTCTCGGTCATAGGCATCGGTATGAGGAGCCACGCCGGCGTCGCCGCCACTGCCTTCAAGGCACTGGCCGACAAGGCGATCAACATCCGCGCCATCACCACGTCCGAGATCAAAATTTCGATACTGATCGACGGTCCCTATACGGAACTGGCGGTTCGCACTTTGCATTCCGTCTACGGTCTGGATAAGCAATAGCAAGAACTGAGTCAGTTGTTGCGTGAACGCCGGCCGCGGGAGAAACTGCGGCGGGCGAAATGCCCATTGGAGAACAAGCCGCGATGCGTGATACGGCCAGTGGCCCGCGCGTTCTGCTCAAACGGCTTCGCGAGCTCATGCAAGAGCCGCTGGAGCCGCAGGAGCGGCTCGACCGCATCGTGCGCGACATCGCCTCCAACATGGTCGCCGAAGTCTGCTCGCTCTATGTGCTGCGCGCCGACTCGGTGCTCGAACTCTACGCCACCGAAGGTCTGAACCCGAACGCCGTCCACCTGGCGCAGCTCAGGCTCGGACAGGGCCTGGTCGGCACGATCGCCGCCAGCGCGCGGCCGCTCAATCTCTCCAACGCGCAGGAACATCCGGCCTTCGCCTACCTGCCGGAGACGGGCGAAGAGATCTACAATTCCTTCCTCGGCGTGCCGGTGCTGAGGGCAGGGCGCACGCTGGGCGTGCTGGTGGTGCAGAACAAGACCATGCGCCACTATCGCGACGACGAGGTCGAAGCGCTTGAAACGACGGCGATGGTGATCGCCGAGATGATCGCCACCGGCGATCTTGCCCGCCTCACCAAGCCGGGGCTGGAGCTCGACCTGCGCCGCCCGGCGAGCTTCACCGGCGTCTCCTTCAACGATGGCGTCGGTCTCGGCCATGTCGTGCTGCACGAGCCGCGCATCGTCGTCACCAACCTGTTCAACGAGGACAGCGAGGAGGAGGTGCGCCGGCTGCAGTCCTCGCTCGGCTCGCTGCGCCTCTCCATCGACGACATGCTGGAGCGGCGCGAGGTCGCCTTCGAGGGCGAGCACCGCGAGGTGCTCGAAGCCTACCGCATGTTCGCCAATGACAGTGGTTGGGTGCGTCGGTTGGAAGAGGCGATCCGCAACGGCCTGACGGCGGAAGCCGCGGTCGAAAAGGTGCAAAGCGACATGCGCGCGCGCATGCTGCACATGACCGATCCCTATCTGCGCGAGCGGATGAGCGATTTCGACGATCTCGCCAACCGGCTGTTGCGCCAGCTGATGGGGCGCGGGCCGGAGGATGTCGCGGCCGCGCTGCCCAAGGACGCCATCATCGTCGCCCGCTCGATGGGCGCGGCCGAGCTGCTCGACTATCCGCGCGACAAGCTGCGCGGCCTGGTGCTCGAGGACGGCGCCGCCACCAGCCATGTCGTGATCGTCGCGCGCGCCATGGGCATTCCGGTCGCCGGACAGGTGAAGGGCGCCGTTTCCATGGCGGAAAACGGCGACGCCATCATCGTCGACGGCGAGGAAGGCACCATCCATCTCAGGCCGCAATCCGACCTGGAAGCCGCCTATGCCGAAAAGGTCCGGTTCCGGGCCCGACGGCAGGAAGTCTACCGTGAGCTGCGCAAGAAGCCGTCGCTGACCAGGGACGGGATTCCGGTCGATCTCCTGATGAATGCGGGCCTTGCCGTCGACCTGCCGCAGCTTACCGAGTCGGGCGCCGCCGGCATCGGCCTGTTCCGCACCGAGCTGCAGTTCATGGTTGCCTCGACCTTCCCGCGCGCCGAGGCGCAGGAGCGGCTCTATCGTGATGTGCTCGACGCCGCGCGCGGCAAACCGGTCACTTTCCGCACCATCGACATCGGCGGCGACAAGGTGCTGCCTTACTTCAAGGGCGCGATCCAGGAAGAGAACCCGGCGCTGGGCTGGCGGGCGATCCGGCTGACGCTCGATCGTCCTGGCCTGCTCAGGACGCAGATCCGGGCGCTGCTCAAAGCCAGCGGTGGCCGCGAACTGAAGCTGATGCTGCCCATGGTCACCGAGCTGTCGGAAGTCGCGCAGGCGCGCGAGATCATCGACCGCGAGGTCCGGCATTTGTCGCGCTTCGCGCACCACCTGCCCACCAGCCTCAAGCTCGGCGCGATGCTGGAAGTGCCCTCGCTCCTGTTCCAGCTCGACGAATTGATGAAGGCGGTGGATTTCGTCTCGGTCGGCTCCAACGACCTCTTCCAGTTCGTCATGGCGGTCGACCGCGGCAATACGCAGCTTGCCGACCGCTTCGACACGCTTTCGGCGCCGTTCCTGCGGGTGCTGAAGACGATCGCCGATGCCGGCGCCCGCAATCACACACCGGTGACGCTTTGCGGCGAGCTGGCCGGCAAGCCGATCTCGGCGATGGCGCTGATCGGCCTCGGCTTCCGTTCGATCTCGATGTCGCCGGCCTCGATCGGCCCGGTCAAGGCGATGCTGACCGAACTTCCGCTGCAGGAACTGCAGGCCTTCTTCAGGGACAATCTGATGGCGCCCGCCCAGGGTACGCCGATGCGGGCGCTACTGCAGGCCTTTGCCGACGATCGTTCGATTCCGCTCTAGATTCACGTGAGGGCGGTCTGCAAATGGCGATTTTCTGCGCTTCCGGCCTTCGCCGGCCGAAGCATTCATGAGTGGCGTGGCAGTTGAATTAAGGCTATGGCCGGCGCAGGCCGGTGCTCATGTACCTAAATGTACATTCCGCTCCGGTACTCGAAACTCGCTATTTTCCGACCGGCCCTGACGTGAATTTCATTGAAGTTCCAAGACCATGATCAACCTGCCCCGCGACCGTATGGATCAAGTCGTCAAGCGTTTCGACATGCTCGAGGCGCAGATGTCGGCCGGGCCCGCCGCCGATCAATACGTCAAGATGGCCTCCGAATATGCCGACATCCAGGAGATGGTGGGCAAGATCCGGGCATTGCGCGCCGCCGAGCAGGAGCAGGCGGACCTCGAGTCGATGCTTGCCGACAAGGCGACCGATGCCGATATGCGGGCGCTGGCCGAGGCGGACCTGCCGGAAGTCGAGAGCCGCATCGAAGCGCTGCAGAAGGACATCCAGATCCTGCTTCTGCCCAAGGATGCGGCCGACGAGAGGAACGCCATCCTCGAAATCCGCGCCGGCACTGGCGGCGACGAAGCGGCCTTGTTCGCCGGCGACCTGTTCCGCATGTATGAGCGTTATGCCGCCTCGCGCGGCTGGCGCTTCGAGACGGTGTCGGCGAGCGACGGCGAGGTCGGCGGCTATAAGGAAATCATCGCCTCGGTGTCGGGCAAGGGCGTGTTCGCGCATCTGAAGTTCGAATCCGGCGTGCACCGCGTCCAGCGTGTGCCGGAAACCGAGGCCGGCGGACGCATCCACACCTCGGCGGCTACGGTGGCGGTGCTGCCGGAGGCCGAGGAGGTCGATATCGAGATCCGGGCCGAGGATATCCGCATCGACACGATGCGGGCCTCGGGTTCGGGCGGCCAGCACGTCAACACCACCGATTCGGCGGTTCGCATTACCCATTTGCCGACCGGCATCATGGTGGTGCAGGCGGAAAAGTCGCAACACCAGAACCGGGCACGCGCCATGCAGATCCTGCGCGCGCGGCTCTACGACCTGGAGCGCGGCCGGGCCGACGAGGAACGCTCGTCCTCGCGAAAGTCGCAGGTCGGCTCGGGCGACCGGTCGGAGCGCATCCGCACCTATAATTTCCCGCAAGGGCGCGTCACCGACCACCGCATCAACCTCACGCTCTACAAGCTCGACCGGGTGATGATGGGCGAGCTCGACGAGGTGGTCGACGCGCTGATCGCCGACCATCAGTCGAAGCTGCTTGCCGATATGAGCCTCGATGGCTGACCAACTGCCCGCGGCGCTCGGGCCGCTGCTCAGGGCGGCGCGCAGGCGCGTAGCCGCCGCCGGCATTGCCGATCCGGCGCTCGATTCCCGGCTGATCGTCGAGCATTTCTCCGGCACGACCCGCACCCAGGCCATTGCCGAAGCGGAGCAAAAGGTGGGTTCCGCGGCGCTTTCGGCCATCGAAGCGGCCCTCAGGCGTCGCATCGCAGGCGAGCCGGTACACCGTATCCTCGGCTACCGCGAATTCTACGGTTTGCGCCTGTCGCTTTCGCCGGAGACGCTGGAGCCCCGGCCGGACACCGAGACGCTGATCGACGCCGTCCTGCCCTTCGCCCGGGCAACGGCCGAAAGGCTCGGGGAATGCCGTATTCTCGATCTCGGCACGGGCACCGGCGCCATCGCGCTGGCGCTGCTCGGCGCCGTTCCGGCCGCGACTGCGACAGGCGTCGATATTTCGCCCGATGCATTGGCGACCGCGGCCGGAAACGCCCGGGACCTGGGGTTCGGCGAGCGCTTCAAAGCCTTGCATTCCAACTGGTTCGAAAAAGTTTTGGGCCGTTACCATGTAATTGCCTCGAACCCTCCCTATATACCCAGCGGAGACATTGGAAATCTGCAGGACGAGGTCCGCGATTTCGACCCGCGCCCGGCCCTTGATGGCGGCACGGACGGTTTGGACCCTTACAGGGTCATCGCCGCCGAAGCGGCTGCATTTCTGGAAGCGCAAGGCAAGGTAGCGGTCGAGATCGGCTACACGCAGAAAAACGAGGTCAGCGGAATATTCGCGGCAACCGGCTATGTGTTAACCGGGACACATCGCGACCTCGGCGGCAATGACAGAGTTCTGGTGTTCGAGCGTTGAAAGCCCTGATGCAGTGCGAAAAAACCGCTTGGCAACACCGGGGAATGCAGTTAGGGTCCGGCTCAACCGGATGAGACGAAGCAGGCAGTGCTCCCAGCGATTCGGTTTTCCTTGGAAATAGCTGCCTTCTTGCGCAAACGACGCCCAAGCTTCGTGCGGGAATCATCTGGCAAGTGATGTAACCGGAACAGGATGGCACGTGGCGCCAACGCAATTGATGCGGGCGAACGCCGGTGAAGAAACGAAACGGCTGGCCGCATGAGCGCCTCCGTTCGTGAAGAGTTTTTCGAAAATTCACTATGAAGAGAGTCTAATGAGGCCACAACAGCAGAACAGGCGCATGCGCGGTCGCAACAACAATGGCGGCGGTGGCAACAACAACAACAACCGCAAGGGGCCGAATCCCCTGACCCGCACTTACGAGAGCAACGGCCCGGACGTGAAGATCCGCGGGTCGGCTCAGCAGATCGCCGAGAAATACGCCACGCTCGCCCGTGACGCGCAAAGCTCCGGCGACAGGGTGATGGCGGAGAACTATCTCCAGCACGCCGAGCACTACAATCGCATCATTGCCGCCGCGCAGGCGCAGATGCCGATCCAGAATGTCCAGCAGAACCGCGACGACTTCGATGACGATCTCGACGAGGATCGCGAAGAGTTCGACAATAACGGCGGCAATGGCGCCGAGGCGCCGGCCGCGGCGAACGGCTCCGGACCGCAGCCGGTGATCGAAGGCACGCCGGCCGAACTCGCCTACAACCAGGAAAGCGGCCGCGACAACAACAATCGCCGCGACAGCGGCCAGCGGGACGGGGGACAGCGCGACAACAATGGCCGCGACCGCAATCGCGACCGCCGCAACGGCGGCTTTGGCCAGAACGGCCAGCGCGGTGAAAACGGCCAGCGCGGCGAGCAGGGCGGCCAGCAGTTCGACCAGAACCGCCGCAATGAGGCGCAGCCTGAGGCAGCCGGCGAGGCTGGTTCACAGGCCGAGCAGACGCCGCAGTTCGACAGCTTTTCGCCGGCAGCCCTTGCCGCCCAGGCCGAACTCAACGAAGCCGCCATGGACAATGGCGGCGGTCGGCGGCCGCGGCGCCCGCGCCGCCCGCGCGGCAGTTATGCCGACCAGGCGAGCAGTGGCGAGCAGGGCGGTCAGCCAGAAGGCGCGAGCCCCGAAGGTTCGAGCGCCGAAAAGTCAGCCGAAGCGCATAGCGCCATGAACAATGGCGACGAGGCCAGCGCCAGGCCGGCCGAAGAGGCAAGGCCGGCGAGCGAGCCTGCCGCCGCCGGCGAGCCGGCGCCGGTTGCCAGCGAAGCAGGCGAGCCCGTTGCCGCCGACGCGAACAACTGATCCAGAGGCCATTCGGATATTGCAAACGGCGGAGAGCATTCTCCGCCGTTTTTGTTTTTGCGGGCGATGGAATAATATGGCGTGCCGATAGAGCGTTTCGCCGTTTCACGAAAACGGCGAACTGCTCTCTCTTCTTTGCTTTACGCAATTCCGAACGGAAAACCGCATCACACTTTTCCTGGAATTGCGCTAGCCAGACGTCTTGAGAGCCTGCCGCCCGCGCACCATATCTCGCCAGGAAACAGGGTTCGGCTCTTATGGGCGGGCCCGTCACCGCAATCTGATCCGGTGCCGCAAAGCGGGCCGGTGATGGAAGGAGACAGAGAATGAATCTTGAGAAATACTCGGAGCGCGTGCGCGGCTTCATCCAGTCCGCGCAGACCATGGCGCTCTCGCGCAACCACCAGCAATTCACGCCCGAACATATGCTGAAGGTGCTCGTCGACGACGACGAGGGCCTTGCCGCATCCCTGATCGAGCGCGCCGGCGGCAATGTCCGCGATGTCAAGCTCGGCGTCGAGGCGGCGCTCGAAGCCATGCCCAAGGTCGAGGGCGGCAATGGCCAGCTCTACCTGGCCCAGCCTCTTGCCAAGGTGTTTTCGACCGCCGAGGACCTCGCCAAAAAGGCCGGCGACAGCTTCGTCACCGTCGAGCGGCTGCTGCAAGCGCTGGTCATGGAGAAGTCGGCCAAGACCGCCGACATCCTGTCCAAGGCGGGCGTCACCGCGCAGGCGCTTAACCAGGTCATCAACGATATCCGCAAGGGTCGCACAGCCGACTCGGCCAGTGCCGAGCAGAGCTATGACGCGCTGAAGAAATACGCGCGCGACCTGACCGCCGACGCCCGCGCCGGCAAGCTCGATCCGGTCATCGGCCGCGACGACGAGATCCGCCGCACCATCCAGGTGCTGTCGCGGCGCACCAAGAACAACCCCGTGCTGATCGGCGAGCCGGGCGTCGGCAAGACCGCGATCGCCGAGGGCCTGGCGCTGCGCATCGTCAATGGCGACGTGCCGGAATCGCTGAAGGACAAGCAGTTGATGGCGCTCGACATGGGCGCGCTGATTGCCGGCGCCAAATATCGCGGCGAGTTCGAGGAGCGGCTGAAGGCCGTGCTCAACGAGGTGACCTCGGCCAACGGCAACATCATCCTGTTCATCGACGAGATGCACACGCTGGTCGGCGCCGGCAAGGCGGACGGCGCGATGGACGCATCGAACCTGTTGAAGCCCGCGCTGGCGCGCGGCGAACTGCACTGCGTCGGCGCGACCACGCTCGACGAGTACCGCAAGCATGTCGAAAAGGATGCCGCGCTTGCCCGCCGTTTCCAGCCCGTCTTCGTCGACGAGCCGACGGTGGAAGACACGGTTTCGATCCTGCGCGGCCTGAAGGAGAAGTACGAGCAGCACCACAAGGTGCGCATCTCCGATTCCGCGCTTGTATCGGCGGCGACGCTTTCCAACCGCTACATCGCCGACCGCTTCCTGCCGGACAAGGCGATCGACCTGGTCGACGAGGCGGCGTCCAGGCTGCGCATGCAGGTCGATTCCAAGCCCGAGGCGCTGGACGAGATCGACCGCCGCATCATGCAGCTCAAGATCGAGCGCGAGGCGCTGAAGGTCGAGAAGGACGAGGCTTCGAAGGACCGGCTTGCCCGGCTGGAGAAGGAACTCGCCGACCTCGAGGAGGAATCGAGCGAACTGACCACGAAGTGGCAGGCCGAGAAGCAGAAGCTTGGCCTTGCCGCCGACCTGAAGAAGCAGCTCGACGAGACGCGCAATGAACTGGCGATCGCGCAGCGCAAGGGCGAGTTCCAGCGCGCCGGCGAGCTTGCCTATGGCAAGATCCCAGAGCTCGAGAAGAAGCTCAAGGAAGCCGAGTCGCAGGACGGCAAGACCGGCATGGTGGAAGAGGTGGTCACACCCGACCATGTCGCGCATGTCGTGTCGCGCTGGACCGGCATTCCGGTCGACAAGATGCTGGAAGGGCAGCGCGAGAAGCTGTTGCGCATGGAAGACGAGATCGGCAAGCGCGTCGTGGGCCAGGGCGAAGCCGTGCAGGCGGTGTCCAAGGCCGTGCGCCGCGCCCGCGCCGGGCTGCAGGATCCGAACCGGCCGATCGGCTCGTTCATGTTCCTCGGACCGACCGGTGTCGGCAAGACCGAGCTCACCAAGGCGCTGGCCAGCTTCCTGTTCGACGACGAGACGGCGCTGGTACGCATCGACATGTCGGAGTTCATGGAGAAGCACTCTGTCGCCCGGCTGATCGGCGCGCCTCCCGGCTATATCGGCTATGAGGAAGGCGGCGCGCTGACCGAAGCGGTGCGGCGCCGGCCGTATCAGGTCGTGCTTTTCGACGAGATCGAAAAGGCGCATCCGGACGTGTTCAACGTGCTGCTGCAGGTGCTCGACGACGGAAGGCTGACCGATGGCCAGGGCCGCACGGTCGACTTCCGCAACACGCTGATCATCATGACGTCCAACCTCGGCGCCGAATATCTGGTCAACCTCAGCGACGACCAGGATGTCGATGCGGTGCGCGACGAAGTGATGGCCGTGGTGAAGGCCTCGTTTCGGCCGGAGTTCCTCAACCGCGTCGACGAGGTGATCCTGTTCCACCGCCTGCGCCGGCAGGACATGGACCGCATCGTCGAGATCCACCTCAAGCGGCTGGAGAACCTGCTCGTCGACCGCAAGATCGTGCTGTCGCTCGATCACGACGCGATCGAGTGGCTGGCCTCGAAGGGCTACGATCCGGCATATGGCGCCAGGCCGCTGAAGCGGGTGATGCAGAAGGAGCTGCAGGACCCGCTGGCGGAGAAGATCCTGCTCGGCGAGATCCTCGACGGTTCGACCGTCAAGGTCACCGCGGGTTCCGACCGGTTGAACTTCCGCTCGAAGCCGACTGTGGTAGCGACGGAAGCCGCCGCCTGACCCCGGGCAAGTTGAAACGAAAGGGCGCGTCGCACCGGACTGGTGCGGCGCGCTTTGTTATTCCCGGCGACCGCACATAATCGGCTGCCGATTCGAATGGCTGGGAAGAACTCGATGAAGCTCGACGACTATAACGGCTTCTGCGCCTCGCTGCCCGCTGCGACGCATGTGGTCCAGTGGGGCGGGGCCCATGTCTGGAAGGTCGGCGGCAAGGTGTTTGCCATTGGCGGCTGGAACGAGGGCGGCCAGCTTTTCGTCACCTTCAAATGTTCCGAGATGGCCTATGACGTGCTGAAGGATCAGCCGGGCTGCCGGCCGGCGCCTTATCTTGCTTCGCGCGGCATGAAATGGATCCAGCGTCAGACAAGCCAAAGCATGGATGATGCGGCGCTCGAGGACTATCTGCGCGAGAGCCATCGCCTGGTCGTCCTCAAGCTGACCAGACAGGCACGTAACGAATTGGGGCTTGCCAAAGGCTAAAGCGCGTCGCGCTGAAGCGGATTCAGGCGACGCGCTTTTAAGGCTTTGTTTTCATGCATGTCGCTATCGCAAAACCGCTGCACACTTTTGCGCGACACGCATCAGCTGATATTCCTCAAGGCACCGGAAAACCGCCATCTTCATGCCCGGTTCATGTTGGAACCTTAACTTGGGTAACTGGTTTGCTGGCGAAGGGTTCGCCCGCCAGAAGCCCAGTCGACCGGAGAGCTTGACCCGCATGCTGCGCTTGATCTTTTCCCTTTCGGCACTCGCGGCCGGGCTGGTGTCTTCCAGTGCGTTCGCCACGCCGAGCGTGGATGGCGCGCAGAGCGCGCGCCCGACCGAGCGCGGCGCGCTGATGCTGGCTCAGGAAGGCAATATCGACATCTACTACGACGCCAGGGGCAACCGCGTCCTGGTCGATGCAGATACCGGCAAGGTCATCGCCATCCAGCCGCCAGGCAGCAGGCTCGATCGCCGCGCGCTTCGCCGGCAGATGCGCATGCAGGAACTCGGCCGCGCGCCGGCCGAGGACGACGACCGCTACTATCTCGACAATCCCGAGGACATGGCCCGCTTCCGCCGCCGGCAGCTGGAGGAAAACGGCCGCGTCATCCCGCCACCGGTCGATGAGTACGACCCCAACGACGACAATTCCGTCGATGCCTATCCGCCGGCGCCCAACAACGATGAAGGCTATGCGACCACCTATCCGGAGGCGCCGAAGTCCAACACCATCAAGCGCCAGCCGCTGAACGAGGCGTCGATCGACCCGGAGCAGCCGGGCCAGGGCGAAGTGCTGCAGACCAATCCCGACGCCCGGCCATCGCCGGACACCGGCGGCAAGGCCACCGTCGATCCATCGCTGTCGCTCGGGGTGCGCCAGGACGTCGCCGCGCTGCAGGTGCTGCTCGACCGCGGCGGCGCCTCGCCGGGCGTGATAGACGGGCGCTTCGGCTCGAATGTCGACAAGGCGCTGGCCGCCTACAACGAGATCAACGGCACCAGTTTGAAATCGACCGATCAAGTCGGCATCCAGGCGGCGCTTGCCCAGTCCGGCGGCGACGCCTTTGCCTCCTACACGATCACGCCGGAGGATGTGGCCGGCCACTATCTCGCCTCGATCCCCGAGGACTACAGCCAGAAGGCCAGGCTCGACTGCATGTGCTACACCTCGGTCACCGAGGCGCTGGCCGAGCGCTTCCACATGGACGAGACCTATCTGAAGTCGATCAACAAAGGGGTCGACTTCAATCGCCCCGGCACGATGATCAAGGTCGCCAATTTCGGCAAGCTGGTGTCGACGCCAGTGGCGCGCATTGTCGCCGACAAGACCAAGAAGGAAGTCTACGCCTATGATGCGGGCGGCAAGCTGGTCGCGGCCTATCCGGCGACCATCGGCTCGGCCGACACGCCTTCGCCGACCGGCATTCACGCCGTCTCGCGCGTCGCGCTCGATCCGAACTACACCTACAACCCGAACATCAATTTCAAGCAGGGCCAGAACGACAAGATTCTCACGATCCCGCCGGGGCCGAACGGTCCGGTCGGCTCGGTGTGGATCGCGCTCGACAAGCCGACCTACGGCATCCACGGCACGCCCGATCCCTCCAAGATCGGCAAGACCGAGAGCCATGGCTGCGTGCGCCTGACCAATTGGGATGCGCGAGAGCTTGCCAAATTGGTGTCGCCTGGTGTGACCGTCGAATTCGTCGGCGGCTTTTCAGCCGACTATGTGGCGCAGCAGTGAGCTGCGTGGCGCGGTGGCGTAGACGAGCTGCACAACCAGGATGAAGCCGACGCTGAGCAGCGGGCTGATGAGACAGAGCGCCGCGCCGATCGCCCATAGGATCTGCGCCTTGACGATGCGCAGGTAGACAGTACGCGTCGTTTGCGCATCGACACCTTCGGCCAGGAAGCCGTTTTTCTCGGCGTAACGCCAGCTGGCAAGCAAGGTGAGGCCGAGCATCAGCAGGTTCAGCCAGTAGACAAGCACCGCAAGCCTGAATTCGAGGAAATCGGCCAGAAGGTCGGTGGAGAACGGCAATAGCGCGATGAAGGCTAGAAAGCAGAGGTTCAGCGTCGCCAGCCGCCGGTCCGACTTTGCGATCAGCCCATGCTGCGCCTGCTGGCCGAACCAGAAGATGGTCAGCGTCAAAAAGCTCAGCGCGTAGGTCAGGAAGCGCGGCGCCAGCGCCAGGATTGCCGAAAGCAATTCGCCTTCGGAATGGACCGCCTCATGCGATGGCACCCTGATCTCCAGCACGATGAGCGTAAGCGCGATGGCGAAGACGCCGTCGGTGATGCCGACGATGCGTCCGCGCGATTCGGCCGACGGTTCAAGCGGTCGTTTCATGCGGGCGTCCCCTTTGCCTGGCGGCTCTCTGCGGAACGTTAACATGCCATGTGCCGTTTGCATCCGGGCAGATGTCACCCTGCCCATGCGGCCAGCTCGAAACTGGG
Source organism: Mesorhizobium sp. B3-1-6 (assembly GCF_006439555.1). Classification (NCBI taxonomy): domain Bacteria; kingdom Pseudomonadati; phylum Pseudomonadota; class Alphaproteobacteria; order Hyphomicrobiales; family Phyllobacteriaceae; genus Mesorhizobium; species Mesorhizobium sp. B3-1-6. The sequence continues at coordinate 135,940 of NZ_VFTM01000015.1, forward strand.
TTCAAACACAGCAAGGTGCTGGCCGGTTGTTGCGGAAGCATTGGAGGTTTAAGCAGGCTGTCATGAAATCTCCAGGCGAAGCTGCCGCTATCCCGCTCACCGGATCCGCTCAGAACGGCACGTTCTGTCCGCAATCTCGGCGCCGATATGTGCTGATCGCGGCGATCCTGGCTTCGGCGCTCGGCTTCATCGACGGTTCGGTCCTGGCGATTGCAATGCCCGCGTTACGCGTCGATCTCGGCGCCAGCCTGGCGCAGGCGCAGTGGATCTCCAACGCCTATGCGCTGACGCTTTCGGCGCTGATTCTGGCGGGCGGTGCTGCCGGCGACCGGTTTGGCCTGCGGCGTGCCTTCGTGACCGGGATCGCGCTGTTCGTCGCCGCGTCGCTTGCCTGCGCCCTGGCGCCCAATCCCACCGTGCTGATCGCCTTCCGCGCCATCCAGGGCATCGGTGCGGCGATCATGGTGCCGGGCAGCCTTGCCATCATCGCCAAATCCTATCCGAAAAAGGAGCGCGGCCGGGCGATCGGCATCTGGGCGGCGGCCTCGGCGCTGACGACGGCGCTTGGCCCGGTGCTGGGCGGCTTTGTGCTGTCGGCCTTCGGCAACGGCATCTGGCGTGCGATCTTCGCCATCAACCTGCCGCTCGGGCTGGTTTCCATCTATCTGCTTTTGGCCAAGGTCCCGGCCGACCAGCCGACCGAAAAGCGCAGCCTCGATCTCCGCGGCGCCGGGCTGGCGACGCTCGCTTTCGGAGCGCTGGCCTACGGGCTGACGGCGATGAACGCCGAGGGCGGCGGGCTGATACCGGTCCCGGCGATCGTCGCCGGGGCGGTCCTGCTTGTCGTCTTCGTCCTCTATGAGCGCTGGCAGCGCGAGCCGATGATCGATCTCAGCCTGTTTGGCATCAAGGCTTTCGCCGGCGCCAACCTGGCGACGTTCTTCCTTTATTTCGCGCTGTCGGCCAATCTGTTCTACCTGCCGATGCTGCTGATCGCCGGCTGGGGGCTGAGTTCGGCCGAGGCCGGTTTCATCTTCCTGCCGCTATCGGTATTGATCGCGTTGCTGTCAGGACCGGTCGGCCAATGGTCGGACCGGATCGGGCCGCGCCTGCCGATCGCCGGCGGCAGCCTTGTCGTGGCCATCGGCTTTGGCGGCCTCGCGCTGCTCACCTATGCCGGGATCCACAATTTCTGGACCGGCATCTTTCCGCTGATGGGGCTGATGGGGCTCGGCATGGCGCTGGTCGTGTCGCCGCTGTCGACGGCAGTCATGACATCGGTCGAGGACAAGGACACGGGTGCGGCGTCCGGCATCAACAATGCCGTCTCTCGCGTTGGCGGCCTGATCGCGGTGGCGGCGATGGGATCGCTGGCTGCAATCGTCTATGCGCGGATGACCGGCGGCGTCTCCGGAATTCCCGGCTTTGGCGAACCGCCGGCGTCCGGGCTCGCTGCCAATGTCGATGCGGCGAGGATTGCGGCAAGCGATTGGGCTTTTGCTGTGGTCGCCGCGGTCACGGCGCTGCTTTGCGTTTTGTCGTCGGTCATCGCCTGGTTCACCGCATCCGGGCAGGCATCGCCCTGGCCCCAGCAGGCAGCGGATTAGGGTGTGTGCTCATAAAATCGAGGCTCGCGAGCGCGGCTTGACCCATATCCGCTATCCGGCTGTCATCACAGCATCTGAGACGAAGAGCCGCTAAGGGCAGATATTGTTGCAAAAGTCTTTTTGGTGGCGAAGGAAAAATCCCAGAGCCGCGCGACGATATGAGGGACCGTATCGTTTCACCTAAAATCGCTCACGGATCTTCGTGGTAGCCTGAAAAGCGATGCAGCAGCGGGCAGGTCCAACAACCGACCCTCGCGAGATTTTTAGGGTCGTTCAATTTTCGACTTTTGCAACAATATCGGCAAGTTGCAGACATGGCGAAGGCGCTTGTTCGAGGTCAATCGGATACTTGTACTTCGTCCGACCGCGCGCGGCCTCCGCCGGCGCGTCGAGCGGCCCGGTAACGGCCTGGAGACTGTTCGTTATACCGATGAAACAGCTTCGAAAACGCCGCTGCTGTCTCGTAGCCGACCCGGTTCGCAATCCGTGCGATGGACTCATCGCTGGTTTCTAGCAGGAACGCCGCCTCCGCCATCCGGCGTTCGATCACATAACGTTGCATGGACTGGCCGACGAGCTTCGTAAAACGCGCCGCAAATGCCGAGCGGCCGAGCCCGACGCGACGGCCAAGGTCGCTCAGGGTCCAGGGCCGCTCCGGGCTTTCGTGAATCAGCTTGAGCGCCGGTCCGATATGCCGATCAGATATAGCCCCGAGCCAGCCGCCTTGTCCGGGACCGAGGGATGCGATCCAGCTTCGGAGCGCCTCGACAAAGAGCACTTCCGTCAGTCGTGAAAGCGCGACGCGTTGGCCGGGACGCTCGAGCGCGGACTCGCTGACCATGCGGCGCAGGATGGCTTCGAGCCAGCCACCGTCCGCCGTCGGCTTCAGCAGGAGCACAGGCGGAAGCAGCTCCAGCACGCTGCCGAACATCGGCCGGGACACTGTGAAATTGCCGCAGATCATGGTCGAGAGCGGCTTTGCGCGGCTGCCGTGACGAATGACGCCAAACCGCGACGACGCTCGATCGATATCCACGATCCGCAAAGGCTCGGCCCGGCGATCCGAATAGAACACATGGGGCTCGCCGCGTGTGATAACGACGAAATCGCCCTCGGTCATCTGGATTTCCTCTCCCTGTTCGAGCGCAAGCGTCGCCGAGCCCCGGCTGAGATAGTGAAACAACGCGTAAGGGCGCGCCGGCAGCTCCAGATTCCAGGGATGGCCCAGCTCGAAGTGATACAGCAGCGTCCCGCCGAGACGAACACGATCGAGCACCTGGGCGAGGATATCCATGCCGCCCAGATTAGACCGGTGGACGATCGGACACAACATCCGGACGATTGATCCCTACCGTCCGGAATGCCTGCAGACTACTTCATGCCGCGGCGGGCCGACGTCACGTGCGGCAACCATCTCGCCAACGGCAGATGGAAGAACCGCGACCTTGTGGAAACGCCTGCCCATTCCCCTACGGACCTCATTCCGTCCGATACGCAAAGGACCATTCAATGCGAAATATCCTCTTCTCAGCCGCCGCACTCCTGGCCGGATCGACATTGGTCGGCTCAGCCAATTCTGCCGAACTGCCCAAGGGAGCAGCCCACAACATCGTGCTCGTGCACGGCGCTTTCGTGGACCAGACGAGCTGGCAGCCCGTCGCCGATATCCTCACGAAAAAAGGCTACAACGTCACGCTTGTCGAAAATCCGCTGACCTCGCTCAACGCCGACGTCGATGCCACCAAACAGGCGCTCGCGAAGCAGGCCGGCAAGACCGTTCTGGTCGGCCACTCCTGGGGCGGCGTGGTGATCACGCAAGCCGGCGACGATCCCAAGATTTCGGCGCTGGTCTACGTCTCCGCCTTCGCGCCCGATGTCGGCGAATCCCTGGCATCGCTGTCAAAAGCCGGCCCGCCGACTGAAGGCGGCAACGCGATCCATCCCGACGCGAAGGGCAATTTGTACATTGACCCGAAGGTGTTTCCATCGGCGGTCGCGGCTGACCTTCCGCCCGAGATCGCCGAGCACCTGGCCAACGCGCAGATACCATTGAGTCTCGCTGCGTTCGAGGCTCCCGTGACCATTGCAGCCTGGCGTGACAAGCCGACGTTCGATGTCATCACCACGAAGGACAAGGTCATCGCGCCCGAGGCCCAGAAGTCGTTCGCAGCCAGGATGAAGGCTCAGACGACGGAAGTCGCCGGCAGCCATGCCTCGCTCGTCGTCCATGCGAAGGAAGTCGCCGAGGTCATCGCAAAGGCAACGCTCGCGAAGTGACGATACCGCTCCCGGCGCTTCCGCGCCGGGAGCGTGCACGCTCGCTCAGAGGAATCTGGAACGCCTCGGACCGCGATGGCGCAAATGCGGCGAAGCGCCGGCGACATCCTGGAGAAGGCCTCGGTCGCTGCGCTACGACGATCCCTCACTCGATCATTTTATGCCAAGCATCCGGAGGATGACATGACTCAACTCGACATCACAGGCCAGGACGCCGCCACACTCGAAACGGCGCCGACCCGTTACATCGAAGGCAACGGAATCCGCTTCGCTTATCGCCGTCTCGGCCCCGCGACCGGAACTCCGCTGATTCTTCTGCAGCACTTCTCGGGCAACATCGATGCGTGGGATCCCGCCGTCGTCAACGCTCTGGCCGCCGATCGCCCCGTGATCGCGTTTGACAATGCAGGGGTCGGCCGCTCGACCGGTCAAACGCCCGACAACGTCGCGGCGATGGCGCGAGACGCTGTCGATTTCATCGACTTGCTCGGTCTCTTCGAAGTGGACCTGCTCGGCTTTTCTCTCGGCGGCTGCGTCGCTCAGCAGATCGCCGCCGAGCACGGACAACTGGTCCGCAAGCTCATACTCGTCGGTACTGCGCCGAAAGGCGGAGAGGAACACCTGTTAGCGGTTCTGCAGGACGCGTTTTCCCAAACCGATGCGCCGGACCCCCGTCTGCCGCTGTTCTTCACGAACTCACCCGCCAGCCAGTCCTCCGGCTTGGCTTTTCTGAAGAGGACGAAGGTGCGTCAGGACGATCGGGACACCGATAACGGCAGCGCGGTCACCGATCCGCAGGCCAAGGCTCTGATCACCTGGTGCGCCACGCCTGATCCCGGGCACGCCGTTCTGCGCGCCATCCGCCAGCCCACTCTTGTGGTCAGCGGCAGCCGCGACACCATGCTGCCCGCGAGCAACGCCTACGCAATGTTCAAGCAACTCAGCAACGCTCAGCTAATCCTCTATCCCGATTCAGGGCACGGCTCCCTGTTTCAGCACCACGGGATGTTCGTCAGCCACGTCCGGACCTTCCTAGAAGCGCAGTCCGCGACTGCATGATCCAGGCGGGTTCAGACGCCATCAGACGCAGCCTTATCAATGAGAGTTGTTACAGAGGATAAAATGACAATCGCCAAAGTCGAGGTGGAACGCTTCAGCCTCACGAGCTCAAAACCATTCGACGTTGTTGTGGCCGCCTTCAAGTCCGCGGTCGGACAGCCTGACATAGTCGAATTTTTCAAAGAGACGAGAGCGACCAATTCCTTCCCGGATTTGGAGCGCGTTGTACAACGCAGCCTCGGTCGAACGGACCTTATGCTCTTCGCGCAATTCGACCTGGGCGATATTCTGCGTCGCGAAACCGAATCCAAGACGCCTAACATCATGCGGTTTGTGGTCGGCAATCCACTCATCATGAAAGAAATGGTCAAGCACGTGCCCGAGGCTGGATCCTACGCTCCAGTCACAGTGCTTATCGATGAGCGTACCGACGGGGTGCACGTCTCTTATGACAAAATGGAGGGTTATCTGCTGCATTATGGCAGTTCGGAAGCTCTTGCCGTCGCTCGAGCTCTCGATGCGAAAATCATAGCCTTGCTGCGCGAATGCGCGAGCTAAATCGTCCTGAGGACGTCTTCGGTCGATCGAAGCGGGTAAGTCATATCAATCGCGGAACGCGAAGGGCGTTATCATGACGCGAGCCAGACTTTGGAAGGGAAATTCCCGCATGTACAAGACACTTCTTGTCGCCCTCGCTGCCTCAGCTTGTTCTATCGGAGCCGTCGCAGCAACTCCCGCCGTCAGGAAAGAGCCGCTGGATGCTGCGAGCCTCAGTGCGATAAAATCGAGGTTCGGCAGGCTGATGGAACTGGCCAACAACCACGATTTCAAGGCTCTGCATGGGATGTTCTGGCAATCGCCCTCGACTTTATTGGTGGCTAAGAGCGCCATCCAGTCCGAGGGAAACTGGGCCGGCTTTTGGGGCAACGAGGCGGTTGATCAAAAGCTGCATGATATCGGTAGCTCCGGTCCGGTCGTGCTCGAGCCAGACTATTCGAAGCTCAAGGTTGTCGGCCTGACGCGCGACGTCGCAGAGTCCTATGTGCCGATGAACATCGCGGTCTCTTATGCGGGGCAGGACGGAACAGCCAGACCGTTTCTAATGATCATCAATTGGCTTCGCGTCGGGAAGGACTGGAAGGTTGCCTCCGAAATCATTCTGCCGGTGCCGCCTGTACCCGCCACAAAGGGCTAAGTGCGTCGATACTGGCGGATTGCCCGTTCGCCTCGAACTGACGATCGGTGAGGCTCATGATAACCGGCTCGTCACCGAACTGCTATCTGATCTGAAATCAGGGGCTCTGTTGCTCGCTGATCGTGGAGACGATGCAGATCAGAGAATTTGCCGGGGAGCGCGGGGCATGGACCAACATTCCACCAAAACGCAACCGCAAAGAACCCCATCTGCTTTAGCCCCTATCTTTACCGGGCACGCTATCTGGTCGAGCGGTTCTTCAACCGGATCAAGCAATGTCGGCGGGTCGCCACGCGATATGACAAACTCGCGGCCAACTGCCTTGCGTTCATCAAGCCTCGCAGCCATTCGGATTTGGCTACGCGCTTATGAGTCCACGCCCTAGTTCGGAAGCTGCGAATCGGTCTTGGCGCTGGCGACCTTCAGCGAGTTGCCGTCTTCCTGCTTCAGGAGATCGTCGATGCGCTCACGCTCGCGCTTGAAGGCAACGAGATCGTCGCCTTTCAGCACCTTGCCGACCGGCAGGCGCACACGCATCGGGTCGACCTTGGTGCCGTTGACGATCAGCTCGTAGTGAAGATGCGGGCCGGTGGCGAGGCCGGTCTGGCCGAGATAGCCGATCGTCTGGCCCTGGCGCACGCGCACTCCCGGCTCGATGCCTTTGGCGAAAGCGCTCTGGTGATTGTAGGAGGTCTCGTAGCCATTGGCGTGGCGGATGATGATCTGCTTGCCGTAGCCGCCGGCCCAGCCGACCTTTTCGACGACGCCGTTGCCGGCGGCGATGATCGGCGTGCCGATGGGCGCTGCCCAGTCGACGCCGGTATGCATGCGCACATAGCCCAGAATCGGGTGCCGGCGCGCGCCGAAGCCGGAACGGAATTTGCCGGCGGGCAGCGGATTGCGCAGCAGGAACTGCTCGGCGCTCGAACCATTTTCGTCGAAATAGTCGGTGCCGCCGTCCTGCATCTGGAAGCGGTAGAAATTGCGCGTCTGGCCGCCGAAGGTCGCCGATACATAAAGAAGCTCGGAATCGTCGTAGGTCTGGTCGTCGCCATCAGGCTGCGAGAACAGGACCTCGAGGCGGTCGGCCGGTGAAATCCGCGACTGGAAATCGACATCGGAGGCGAGAAGCTTGATCAGCTTCTGCGTCATCGCTTTCGACATGCCGTAGGAATAGGCGGCGCGGTAGATGCCGTCATAGACATTGGGCAGGTTGCCGCGCACCACGATGGGCTGCGAATCGTCGAACGCCGTCAAAAGCTCGGGATTGGCCTCCGGCTCCTGCGCCGGCACATACTGGCCACGGTCGTCGAGCGCTATGGTGACGATGTGCGTGGTCTTGTCGTAGACGCTGGTGCGCACGACCTTGGCTATGTCGCCGCGCACCTCGAGGCCAACGCGCAGCACCGTTCCGGCCTTCAGCGCCGGGGCGTTCAAGAGCTTGCCGATCGCCTCCGCCATGCCGGTGGCGTCGTCGCCGGTGTAGCCCGAATCGGCATAGGCCTCGGCGATATCGGTATCCTTGGTGAAGGGAATGATTTCCTCGGCGAAGGCCGGCGTCTGATCGTCGGGCGTGGCGCGCGGCGCCACCGAAACATTTTCCTGCGTGATCTTCACGTCATAGGAGCCGGCCATCGATTCGGCGAAGGCATCGCCGAATCGCTGCGGATCGATATAGTGCAGCGCGGCCACCTGGACGGCGCCGTCGCTCAAGCCGTTGCCGGCGTCCCGCACCACCTTTTCAACCTCGTCGGCGGAAAGATCGCTCTTTTCGTCGAAAGAAGCCGTCTCGATCGGGAAATCGACCGTCTTCAGGCTCATCTCGCTTTCGACCTTGGCGCCGTAGATCTGCCCGGCGACCGCGGTGGCTGTTGCCGGCTGCGCATTGTCGTCGCTGTCGTCGCCGAACACCTGCATCGGGTCGAACGGCGGGTAGGGGCGGTTGGTGGTGTGGCCGGCGGCCAAGGCCATCTTGATCTGCACGAAGGGCATGGTGTGGATAACGTCGCGGTCGCCGACCTTGGTGACCATCGACACTTCCATGCGCCGCCGGTCCTTTGCGCGGGCGATCTGGCGCGGCGCGACCAGCCTGGCGGTCTTTGCCTGCTCGCCCGAATCATCGCCGCCGCTGGCAAGGCCGATGAGTTCGGCGATTTCCGGCGGGGTCGCCAATTGCTGGCGCCCGTCAAGGGCGGCGAACAACGCCACGCCCATCAGAACGCTCGATGTAACGCCGGTAAGGAACGTGCCCGACAGCCAGCGTGCCGAGACCTCGCGGCGGTCCGGCGGACCGCTGCGGCCGTCCGCGATCAGCGGCGGCTCGTTGCCGAGTTCGGCTATGACATCTTCCGTGTCTGGCATCCAGAAAGGCTGCTTCTTCCCCGGGCGAACGGCTTGTCGTTCTCGTTGCGGCCATGACATTTGCCTGTCACGGCGGTTGAAGTCAACGAAACGGCATGCCGGGGCCGATATCCCCAATCATGCGTTCTGCGCACGGCGCTCTTGTCGTCTGTCGTGGGGGCGCCTCACACATACGCGCGCGCCTTCCTTGTATGGGCTGGTTTCACGCCTCAATGCGGCGGCAATAGGGCCTCGTTGTGGATGACCCAAGGGCTGCCGCAAGGGCAGTCGGCTACCGAAAAACGCAGCCGGAAAATTCGTCGCAAAAAATTCAAAAAAGTTCGAAATCGGTGTTGACGCGTCGAGGGAGGTCCGACTATATACGGCCCACGAACGAGGGCGGTGCGCCGCTGGCGACGAAGAAGTTTGCTTCTAAGTC
>NZ_VFTM01000016.1:0-136040 GCF_006439555.1 Mesorhizobium sp. B3-1-6
GCCAACTTCATGGGCTTCGTCAAACTCGCCGCTATCGCCATCTGGCTCAAATAGTTAAATCGTCACCACCGCCTAGTGCTTTTCCCATTTCATGGAAACGGCGAACGTCCTATCTCTTTGTTTTTACGCAGTTCCGGACGAATTACAGCGCCGCGCGCCTTTCGGCTCGCGCGGCGCTGAGGTTTTTAAGCCAGGCGCTCAGGCAGCCAGGCGGGCGATCCGCTGCAGCCGCTTCAGCGTGGTGTCATCCTGAAGCGCCTGCTGGAACAGCGTGATCTCGTGGTCGATGCGGTCGCACAAGGCGTCCGTGTCGCCCTTGAGCAGGCTGCGCGTCTGCAGCAGGGCCGCCACGGGCTTCTTGGCCAGCTGTTTCGCCCTCGCCAGCGTCGCTTCCTCGGCGCTGCCTTGCGTTACGATCTCGCCGACCAGGCCGAGCGCCCTGGCGTCTTCGACGCCCAGCGTGTCGCCCAGGCAGAAGAAGCGGAAGGCGCCGGCATAGCCGAGCTTCTGGGGTGCCAGGATGCTGGTCGCCGCGTCCGGCACCAGGCCGAAATCGACGAACGGCACCCTGAAGGTGCTGCCCCTGGAAGCGATCACCATGTCGCAATGGAACAGGATGGTGCAGCCGACACCGACGGCGTCGCCGTCGACGCAGGCAAGGACCGGCTTGGGGAAGGTCGCCAACATGCGGAACATGTCGGTGACGGCGGCGATCAGCTCTTGGTGCTTGGTGGCGTCGAGGAACTCAGAGAAGTCGCCGCCAAGGCAGAAGCATCCGGCAAGGCCGCGCAGCATGACGACACGGACCTCGTCATTGACGGCCGCATCGTGCAAGGTCCTGGCAAGGCTCGCATAGGCATGCCTGTCGAGCACCGGCCGGCCGTCATGCGAGGACACGGTGACGACCAGCGTATGGCCGCGCAGTTCCGGTTCGGGATGGAAACTCATGACCGCCTCCATCACGAAGCCTGCTTGAGGCCGAGCAGACCGGGATAACCCCGATTCAGCACCGGCAGGTGGTGGTTGCGGCGGGCCCGCACGACATCGAGCGTATGCTCGGTAAAGGTGAGCAGCGTCGCTACGACCTGCTGGTTGCCATAGGTGCGCTGGTAGCCGAGCGGCTTTGCCAGGAAGTGCAGTTGCAGCGCCCGCAGCACCCACATCGGCTCGAACTCGATGATGACCTGATTGACGGAGCGCTTGAGGCCCCATTCGACGAAGCCGGCGATCAGTTCGGTGCCGACCGTCGAGACGCCGCGTTTGCCGTCGCGAAAACCCGGAGCCACCGCGTAGCGAGTCAGTTCCCAGACATTCGGCCCCGAGGGAGACGGTCCCTCACAGAGATCCGACAGCACGTCCGTGAGCAGATGCGGCCGTGTGGTCGGCAGCATCCGCTGGTAGCCAGCCAGCTCGCCGTTGCGGATGACGAGGTGGTGCTCGGCCTCGTCATGATCGAACTGGTCGATCTCGAGCTGGTCCGGACGATCAAGATCGGTCCATCCCATCTCCTCGACGAAGATCTTGTAGCGCAAGCGATGGACCGCCTCCCAGAGGTCGGGACGTTCCATCAATTCCTGAGTGGTAAGGGCAAAAAGCATTAGCCGTCTCCTAGGCTTAAGAGGAAGATACGGCCGTGATGTCCCTTAAAATATTGCGCGAATGCGCAGGCAAGAATTTCTAGGTCGGCACGGCCGACCTAGCTAATATAGCCACGTCTAATCGCCTCCGCGACTGCCTGCACCCGGTTGGCTGCGCCCAGTTTGCTCTTGGCGTTAAGAAGATGTTTCTCGGATGTGTGTTCCGAGATGCCTAAAATTTGAGATATCTCCCATTCAGACTTGCCGACTGCGGCCCATTGCAGGCATTCCCGCTCACGCGCCGTCAATTCTATGTGATCGATGACGCTCTCGGCCTTGGTGTGCAGTTGCATGGCGCGGCCGATCGCATAGGTCGATGCGAGCGACACCATTCCGAATTCCGCATCCGACAAGTCAACGGATTCGCCACCCAGCGAGACCATGACGATCTGGCCGTCGAGCGTGACCAGCGGAAATGCCAGGCCGTCGCGCAGCTTGAACTCGCGGGCGTCGCCCATGACTTCGTCGCTGCTCTTGTCGATCAGGGCGTTTTTTGAAGCGTCCCGCCATTGGAACGGCGCCTGAAGCTGCTTCATGTGACTGACGACCGGATCGTAGTCGACATAGTTGCGCGCCACATAGCGCTCCAGCCAATCGCCGGGCCAATCGCAAAGCATCACATGCTGTTTCTGCCGGCCACGCGGCGTGCCCGGCTGCGGCACGGTTCCCGCCATCAATGCGGTCAGGCCGAAGTTCGAGGTGACGCCGAGCAACCTCTCGCAGACCGCGGCCGCGGTGCCAGCATGCTGCAACTGGTCTATGTATTCCAGAGTTCTGTCAAACAGGCCCATCGCAACATCTACCCCATGTTGCTTCTATTTTTCTCATTGCCGACGGTAGATGCCCGAACACCCCTTCGCCATCAACCTCGGGTCGCAATTGCCTCAGCAAAGCCGGTAGCTTCCCCCTTCCGGCACGCAGGTCACTTGCAAACACGCCGAATCATACGCTTAATTCGGCCGCCTGAAATCAAAAACCGTTGTGCCTGCCCCATTTTCATACGAAAAGCCGAGGAACGGGGACAGGCGCGGAGCCATATCGTGATCTTGCGGTGGATATTCCTGGCCCTGATGTCGCTGGTGGGCGGCGCGTTGCCTCTCGCCGATGCGACTCAGGCGGCGGAGCCGCAGGTGCCGGTGCTGTGGGACGCCAAGGAGCGGCTGCCGAAACCCGACCTCTCCGCGCTGCCGCGGCTCAGATTCCTCACCACCACCGATTTTCCGCCCTTCAACTTCCTCGATGGCGCTGGCCGGCTGTCGGGTTTCCACATCGATCTGGCGCGGGCGATCTGCGCGGAACTGGACGTCGTCGAGAAATGCCAGGTCCAGGCCTTGCCGTGGAACGAACTGGAGGGCGCTCTCCAGAAAGGCGAAGGCGAGGCCATCATCGCCGGCATCGCCGCGACGCCGGAGAGCCGTGAGAAATACGCCTTCTCGCGCTCCTACATGCAATTTCCAGCCCGCTTCATCATGCCCAAGGCAAAGGCCTTCGCCGAGCCGATCCTCGACAAATTGCGCAGCAAGCGGGTCGGCGTCGTCGCCGGCTCGGCGCATGAGAAAATGCTGCGCGATTATTTCAACACCGTCCAGGTGGTGACCTTCGACACGCCGGAAGACCTCTATACCGACCTCAAGGCCGGCAAGATCGACGCCGCCTTCGGCGACGGCATGCGCTTCGCCTTCTGGCTGGGCGGTTCGGACGCCGCCGGCTGCTGCCGCTTCGCCGGCGGTCCGTATCTGGCGCCGGAATATCTGGGCTCGGGCATGGCGATCGCCACCCGCAAGAGCGACACCGCGCTTGCCGCCGCCTTCGACTATGCGCTGCAGGAGATCTCGATCAAAGGCAGCTTCGCCGAGTTCTATCTGCGCTATTTTCCTGTCAGCTTCTTTTAAGTCTGCAGCCTTCTTCAGGTGAGCGTGCGCAGGCGGGCTTTCGCCGCACGCGCGATCGCGGCGACGGTCAGCGTGTCGAGGTCGAGCTTGAGGCGGATGAGCTGCAGCACCCTGACTTCCTCCATACGCATTTCGAGATCGACGGCGGCTACTTCAAAGGCAGCGGCATAAGCAGTGTCGCGCAGCCGCTCGGGTAGCGCTTCGGAGACGCGCGCCAGCACGCCTTCCAGCCCGTCCTTGTCGTGCAGCGCCTTCTGGCAGGCCTGCGCCACCGCAATTAGCCTGTCCTGGTTGAAATCGACGAAGACCGGCCAGGAGCGGACGACATCGCCGATCCGCGCCAGCTCGACATCCGTCATGTCGCGATCGGAAGCCGACGTGATGACCATCAGGTGGATCAGGGCTTCGTGCGGCGTCAGCAAAGGCATTCAAAACTCCTTGAAAGTGAGGCTCGAACGTAAGAGCGCGATTGTGGCGCCGCAAGGAAAACCGCCGCAAATCGTTGACGCTCCGATCTCGCGCGCCTAGAGACCGGTCGACAAACCTTATCCGCCGCACAGACGGCCATGACTGGAACTCCGACATGACGGGATCACACATCATCGATCTCAATCCCGAGATGCTTGCCGCGGCGGCCGAGAGCAAGGCTTGGCCGTTCGAGGAAGCCAAGAAGATCATCGCCCGCTACAAGGGCAAGGATTTTCCCGAAACCGTGCTGTTCGAGACCGGCTACGGCCCGTCCGGCCTGCCGCATATCGGCACGTTCGGCGAGGTGGCGCGCACGACCATGGTGCGCCACGCCTTCCGCGTGCTGACGCAGGACAAGGTCAAGACCAAGCTTCTGTGCTTCTCCGACGACATGGACGGCATGCGCAAGATCCCGGAGAACGTGCCGGACCGCGCGGCGCTGGAACCCTACCTGCATATGCCGCTGACCTCGGTGCCCAATCCGTTCGGCGGCGACTATGCGAGCTTCGCCGACCACAACAACGCGATGCTGTGCCGTTTCCTCGATACGTTCGGCTTCGATTACGAATTCGCCAGCGCGACGCAGTATTACAAGGCCGGCCGCTTCGACGAGGTGCTGCTGCGCGCCGCGGAGCGCTATAACGAGATCATGGGCGTAATGCTGCCGACGCTCGGGCCGGAGCGCCAGGCGACCTACAGCCCGTTCCTGCCGATCTCGCCGAAGAGCGGCCGCGTGCTCTACGTGCCGATGATAAATGTCGACGCCAAGGCCGGCACCATCACCTTCGACGACGAAGGCATGGAGACGACGTTGCCGGTCACCGGCGGCCATGTGAAGCTGCAGTGGAAGCCGGATTTCGGCATGCGCTGGGCAGCGCTCGGCGTCGACTTCGAGATGTTCGGCAAGGACCACCAGACCAATGCCGGGATCTACGACCGCATCTGCAACATCCTCGGGGGCCGCGCGCCGGAGCATTTCGTCTACGAGCTGTTCCTCGACGAGGAAGGCCAGAAGATATCGAAGTCGAAGGGCAATGGCCTGACCATCGACGAATGGCTGACCTACGCGCCGACCGAGAGCCTCGGCCTCTATATGTACCAGCGGCCGCGGCAGGCGAAGAAGCTCTATTTCGACGTCATCCCGAAGGCGGTGGACGAGTATTACGCTTTCCTTGGCGCGTATCCGCGCCAGGACTGGAAGGAGCGGCTCGGCAATCCTGTATGGCACATGCATGACGGCAACCCGCCGGCCATCGACCTGCCGGTGCCGTTCGCGCTGCTGCTCAACCTGGTGAGCGCCTCCAACGCGCATGACAAGGCTGTGCTGTGGGGCTTCATCTCGCGGCACGCGCCGGGCGTGACGCCGAAGACGCATCCGGAACTCGACCGGCTGACCGGCTACGCGATCCGCTATTTCGACGACTTCGTGAAGCCGACCAAGGTCTACCGTGCCGCCGACCAGATGGAGCGCGAGGCGCTGGCCAAGCTTTCCGACGCGCTCGGCGCGCTGCCGCAGGGCGCCGACGGCGAGGCGATCCAGAACGCGGCGCTCAACGTGGCGCGCAAGATCGAGCGCTACCAGGACCACTCCAAGCAGAGCCCGGAAGGCGGGCCAGGCGTGTCGGTCGCCTTCTTCCAGATGATCTACCAGGTGCTGATCGGCCAGGAGCGCGGGCCGCGCTTCGGTTCGTTCGCGGCGCTTTACGGCATCGCCGAGACACGCGCGCTCATTGAGCGGGCGCTGGCTGGTCAGTTGGCGGCGTAACGTCGCCGCCATCGGCCGGCAGGATCGAATCCGGCGCAACCGGCGCCGGACCTGACGCGGCTGGCAGCGCCGGCAGACCGTCGAGCTTCGGCGCCGAGCCGAAAATACCCTTCCTGGCCGTGCGGGCCTTGTTCTCGGCCTCGACATAGGGACCGCCTTGCGCGGCGCGCGCCCAGCCATTCTCGACCAGCCACTGGCCGACGTCCTGATTGCTGATATGGCATTCGGCGGAAATGGTGTCGCGCCCGCCCTCGGGCGGCACGGTGCAGGCGACCGCCCGGCCACGCAGGAAAGCGCGGAAGGCTGTCCTGGCGCGCGCGCCGCAGGCCCAGCTCTTGCCCTCGTCGGCGCAGGTTTCGTCCGCCTTGACGACATCCACGCCGGACACGGCGACCGCATAGCCCTTCGACTCGATCAGCCCGGCGGCGATGGCGACCGGCTGGAACAATTTCGTGCCGTTCCAGTCGCCTGGCATCTTCGTTTTGGGCGGCTTGGGCGGCCCGGCCAGCGCCAGATCGCTGAGCGGCGCGCGCGGTTCCACCCGTTCGAGTTCGTTGTCCGAAAGAGCGGGCGGCGCCACCACTTCGGGATCGATGGCCCTCGAATGAGCGGGTGGCTGCGGAGCGGCAGGCGCGGGAATGGCCGAAGTCGCCGGCTCTTCCGGCGGCGTCTCAGTACCTGAATCTGCAAGCGCGTCCGGATCGATCTGATCCACCGCGATCGTGCTCTCATGGCCTTTGATTGCGCGCCCGCCGGTCACGACGAGCGCCGCCATGACCGGAAGCGCCAGAACCGCCAAGGCTGTTTGAAGAAGCCGCACCGGTCCGGACCTACTGGCTCGCCCAAACGATGCGCGCCACCCATTCGATGTCGCGCGCCGGGATGTCACGGTCCGGGTGAGCGGGGTTGAGTGAAACCAGCACGATCGATTTCATCGTTTGCCGGTCGAGCACCTTTGCCATCACCTCGCCGGCGGTGGTCTTGACCACGACACGATCGCCCTTGCGCGTCGGCGCGCCGGGTTCGACTATCAGCACGTCGCCGTTGCGGTAGAGCGGCAGCATGGAATCGCCCTGTACCTGCAACGCGTAGGACGTCTCGGTCGCCCGCGCCGGAAGCTCGACCAGATCCCAGCCCTGCCCCGCCGGATAGCCGGCATCGTCGAAGAAGCCCCCCGCGCCGGCCTGGGCGAAGCCGAGCAACGGAACCGCGCTGCGATGTTGGGCGACGGAAGCCCCGCCGCGTCCTTCGACCAGTCCGGTGAATTCCTCCAGCGAAGCGCCGGTGGCCTCGATGATCTTGGCCAGCGATTCGGTCGAGGGCCAGCGCGGCCGGCCGTCGGAAGACAGGCGCTTCGACTTGTTGAAGGCCGTCGAATCGAGGCCCGCACGCCGGGCAAGGCCGGAAGCCGAAAGCGAATAGCGCTCGGCGAGAGCGTCGATTGCGGCCCATACGCGGTCGTGTGAGAGCACGCGCGCTCTCCTTCAGAACAGGAAAAAATGCCTCAAGCCTGTCTAGCGCGCGACCACACCATTGTCCATCGGCGTGGCCGATGGATCATCGAGAAATCTGCGTGACTTTCGTGTCCTTACGCGACCTATCCGATCCCGGCCAAAGCCTTGGGCAGGCCGTTCTTGAGTTCCTCGGCATTCATGACCGGCACGAAATCCACGGCGGCATTGAAAGCCAGGAAGAACCGCTCGCCGAAATGAGGCATGTCGGAACTGTCCTTAATGTCGACGAACAGGTAAGCCGTTCGTTGACCTTTTTCGGCGGTGAAATAGGCGGCCTCCGGCTTAAGGTCCGACAGGGTATGTTCGATGAACTTCGCCATGCTGCCGTCCTTGAGTGCCTTGTTGCCTTCGACGGTCGGAACGGAAATTCTCAACATCATGCGCATGATGATCGCTCCCGTGGTCAACAGTTTTATTAGATGAAACTAATATATCATCCAAATCCTTCGCCAAAAAGCCGACGACGCCCGCGCCTCTAAAATGTGATCCAAGCCGTTGCTGACCCGGCAAGTCGGACTGACCACGTCAGCGCGATCAGGCGGCCTTGGCCTGTTCGCGCAAATTCCGGTGCGAAAGCATGAAGGCCCGCTCGGCTTCGGTCGGCGGGCGTGGACTGGCGGCGTGGCCGAGCGCCGCGACGACCTCGTCGATGTCGAGGAAGCGGCGGCCGCCGCGGTCATAGACGCCGCCGGTGGTCAGGATCAGAGCCGCCGTCTCGCCGCCATCGAGGACGAAACGATGCCTGCCGATGACGGAGGTGCCTTCCCAGGTCTCGATCGATGAGACCACCTCGAAGCGGCGCCACAGCTTGATCTCGCGTACATAGGCCACCTGCAGCCCGCCGATCATCGGCGCCCAGCCATTCTTGCGCGCAAGCGCGATAAGGCCGACGCGCAGGAAGATATCGATGCGGCCGAGATCGGCCAGCATCATGTAGCGGGCATTGTTCAGATGCAGGTTGAAATCGATGTCGATCGGCAGGCAGCGGAAGGCCAGCCGGCTTTCGTCGCCGACCCTGTAGGGGCCGCGGCTCGACGCCGTGGCCATGGTGCGGGCCATTCGCGCCCAGACATACATCCCGGCTTCGTTGTCAGGCCGCCTGCTTGACCTCACCCTTCCGGTAAGGGTCGAAGCGCTCGTAGAAGGTCTCGCCCTTCTCGGCCATGTCGAGCAGAAGCTTCGGCGCCCTGAACTCGGCGCCATACTTCTTCTGCAGCCCCTTGGCGATCTTGACGAAACGCTTGGCGCCGATGCCGTCGATGTAGGATAGCGCGCCGCCGGTGAAGGGCGCAAAGCCGAAGGCGAGGATCGAGCCGACATCCGCCTCGCGCGGATCGGTGACGATGCCCTCTTCCATCACCCGCGCCGCTTCCAGCGCGATGGCGACCAGCAGGCGCTGCTTCAGCTCCTCATAGTCGACCTTGTCGGGGTTGAGCTGCGGATAGAGGTCCTTGAGGCCCGGCCACAGCTTCTTCTTCGCCGGCTTGGCCGGATAGTCGTAGAAACCCTTGCCGTTCTTGCGGCCGAAGCGGCCATGCGTGTCGACCATGGTGTTGATCAACGCCATCTGCCTGGGATCGACGGCCTTCTCGCCGAGATCCCGGATGGTCTGCTTCATGATCTTCTGGGCAAGGTCGACGGCCGTCTCGTCGGTCAGCGCCAGCGGGCCGACCGGCATGCCGGCAGCCTTTGCGGCGTTCTCGATCATCGGCGCGGGCACGCCCTCGATCAGCATCTTGTAGGCTTCCGACATGTAGCGCAGCACGCAGCGGTTGACGTAGAAGCCGCGCGTGTCGTTGACGACGATCGGCGTCTTCTTGATGGCGCGCACGAAGTCGAAGGCGACGGCCAAGGCCTTGTCGCCCGTCTTCTTGCCGAGGATGATCTCGACCAGCATCATCTTGTCGACCGGCGAGAAGAAGTGGATGCCGATGAAGTTCTTCGGCCGCGCCGAGTTCTTCGCCAGCGCGGTGATCGGGATCGTCGACGTGTTCGAAGCGAAGATCGCCGACGACTTCAGCACCGCTTCCGCCTTCTCGGTGGCTTCCTTCTTGACGCTCGAATCCTCGAAGACTGCCTCGACGACGAGATCGCAGCCGGCAAGGTCGGCATAATCCGCCGTCGGCGTGATCAGCGACAGGAGCTTGTCCTTGTCTTCCGGCTTGGCGCGGCCCTTCTTGACCTGATCGGCCATCAGGCTGTCGGAATGCGCCTTGCCCTTCTCGGCCGACGGCAGGTCGCGGTCGAGCAGCACCACCGGAATACCGGCGCGCGCGGTGACATAGGCGATGCCGGCGCCCATGAAGCCGGCGCCGAGGATGCCGATCTTCTTGAACTTGGTCTCCGGCACGTCGGCCGGCCGGCGCGCGCCCTTGTTCAATTCCTGCAGCGACAGGAACAGCGAGCGGATCATCGCCGCCGCTTCCTTCGACTGCATGATCTCGGTGAAATAGCGCTGCTCGATCCTGAGCGCCGTGTCGAATGGCACCAGCAGGCCTTCATAGACGCATTTCAGGATAGCGGCCGCAGCCGGATAATTGCCGTAGGTTTCGCGGCGCAGGATGGCGATCGCCGGCGGCCAGAGATTGGCGCCGGCGGCCGAATAGATCGGACCGCCGGGCAGCTTGAAACCCTTCTCGTCCCAGGGCGCCACCGGCTTCAGCCCGTTCTTGATCATCGCCTTGGCGGTCTCCACGAGTTTCGAAGGCTCGGCGATCTCGTGGATCAGGCCCATCGCCTTCGCCTTCTGCGGCGTCAGGTTCTGGCCGGTGGTCAGCATCTGCAGCGCCTGCTGCTGGTCGGTCAGCCGCGGCACGCGCTGGGTGCCGCCTGCACCGGGGAAGATACCGATCTTCACTTCGGGAAGCGCCATCTTCACCTTGTCGGAATCGGCGGCGACGCGGCCGTGACAGGCAAGCGACATCTCGAAGGCGCCACCCATGCAGGTGCCGTTGATCGCCGACACAAACGGCTTGCCGCAGGTCTCGAGCTTGCGGAACAGGCCGGTCATGTAGCCGGCATTCTCGAACAGCGCCCTGGTCGCCTTGTCGAGATCATTCTCCTTCGCGGCAGCGAAGGTCGCCAGCATCTTCTGCAGCATGGTGATATCTGCACCGCCGGAGAAGCTGTCCTTGCCGGAGGTGATGACGGCGCCCTTGATGGCGGCATCGCCGGCCACCTTATCGACGATGTCGTTGAGCTCGCGCATCACCTCTTCGGTGAACACGTTCATCGAGCGGTCCGGCATGTTCCAGGTGATCAGCGCAATGCCGTCGGCGTCGGTGTCGAGGGTGAAATTGGTATAGGTCATCTTCTTCTCTCCCGTCAGACGCGTTCGATGATGGTGGCGGTGCCCATGCCGGCGCCGATGCAGAGCGTGACCAGCGCGGTGTTGAGGTCGCGACGCTCCAGCTCGTCAAGCACCGTGCCCAGGATCATGGCGCCGGTGGCGCCGAGCGGATGGCCCATGGCGATCGCCCCGCCATTGACGTTGATCTGGTCATGCGGGATGTCGAAGGCCTGCATGTAGCGCAGCACCACGGAAGCGAAAGCCTCGTTGAGCTCGAACAGGTCGATGTCCGACTGCTTCATCTTGGCGCGCTTCAACAGCTTCTCGGTGACGTCGACCGGACCGGTCAGCATCAGCACCGGTTCCGAGCCGATGTTGGCGAAGGCGCGGATGCGGGCGCGGGGCTTCAGTCCCATCGCCTTGCCGGCCTTCTTGGAGCCGAGCAGCACGGCGGCGGCGCCGTCGACGATGCCGGAGGAATTGCCGGCGTGGTGGACGTGATTGACCTCCTCGACCTCAGGATGCTTCTGCACGGCGACCGCGTCGAAGCCGCCCATTTCGCCCGGCATGACGAAGGACGGGTTGAGCGAGGCCAGAGACTGCATGTCGGTCGAGGGCCGCATGTGCTCGTCATGGTCGAGAATGGTGAGGCCGTTCTGGTCCTTGATCGGGATCACCGAATTCTTGAAACGGCCGTCGGCCCAGGCTTTCGCGGCGCGCTTCTGGCTCTCGACGGCATAGGCGTCGACGTCGTCGCGGGAAAAACCGTATTTGGTGGCGATAAGGTCGGCCGAGATGCCCTGTGGCACGAACCAGCCGGGCAGGCCGACGGAAGGGTCCATGAACCAGGCGCCGCCGGACATGCCCATGCCGACGCGCGACATGGATTCGACGCCGCCGGCAATGACGATCTCGTCCGCGCCTTGCGCGATCTTGGCGGCGCCGAAATTGATTGCGTCGAGACCGGAGGCGCAGAAGCGCGAGATCTGCATGCCAGGCGCCTTTGTGTCGTAGCCGGCCTCGAAGGCCGCGGCGCGCGGAATGACGGAGCCAGCCTCGCCGACCGGGTCGACGCAGCCGAAGATGATGTCGTCGACAGTGCCGGTGTCGAGCCCGTTGCGGTCGCGCAGCGCCTCGAGCGTCCTGGCGGCGAGCCTGACCGCCGGCACCTCGTGCAGCGAGCCATCCTTCTTGCCCTTGCCGCGCGGCGTGCGCACGGCGTCATAGACGTAAGCCTCAGTCATTTTCGTGCTCCTTGGCTTTGCCGGCCGCCGCGCTCAGAGAGAGCGCCCGATCAGCAATTTCATGATTTCGTTGGTGCCGCCGTAGATGCGCTGGACACGGGCGTCGCGGTACATGCGGGCGATCGGATATTCATTCATGTAGCCATAGCCGCCATGCAGTTGAAGGCATTCGTCGACGACTTTGCCCTGCAGGTCGCTGAGCCAGTATTTGGCCATCGAGGCGGTCACCGGGTCGAGCCCGCCATCGATGTGGCGGGCGACGCAGTCATTGTAGAAGACGCGGCCGATGGTCGCCTCGGTCTTCAGTTCGGCCAGCTTGAACTGGGTGTTCTGGAAATCGATGACGGCCTTGCCGAAGGCCTTGCGTTCCTTGACGTAGTCGATGGTGAGCGCCAGCGCCCGCTCGATCATGGCGATCGCGCCGGTGCCGATCTGCAACCGCTCCTGCGGCAGCAGCTGCATCAGCTGGACGAAGCCTTTGCCCTCCTCGTGGCCAAGCAGGTTCGAGGTCGGCACGCGCACGTCGTTGAAGAACAGCTCGGAGGTGTCGTTCGACTTCAGCCCGATCTTGTCGAGATTGCGGCCGCGCTGAAAACCCTCGACCTCGTCGGTCTCGACGACGATCAGCGAGGTGCCCTTGGCGCCCTTGTCCGGCTCGGTCTTGGTGACGACGATGACCAGGTTGGCGAGCTGGCCATTGGTGATGAAGGTCTTCGAGCCGCTGATCTTGTAGTGATTGCCGTCCTTCTCGGCGCGGGTCTTGACGCCTTGCAGGTCGGAGCCGGCGCCGGGTTCCGTCATGGCGATGGCGCCGATCAGCTCGCCGGTCGCGAGCTTGGGCAGCCATTTCTGTTTCTGCTCCTCGGAACCGTAATGCAGGATGTAGGGTGCTACGATCGAATTGTGCAGCCCGATGCCGAAGCCGTCGACGCCGACATGGCCGATCGCCTCGATGATGGCGCTCTCATGGGCGAAGGTGCCGCCCGAGCCACCGTATTTCTCCGGCATGGAAGCGCAGAGCAGGCCGGCGGCCCCGGCCTTCAGCCAGCTCTCGCGGTCGAACATCTCGTTCTTCTCGAACTCGTCATAGCGCGGCGCGATTTCTTCCGACATGAAGCGGGACGCCATGTCGTAGAGCATGCCGACTTCGTCCGCCGCCCAGGCGGGCTTCGGCAGGCCAAGAATTTCGGCTGGATTTGTCGCCACGATTTCCTCCGCGTTCCGACAATTGTGGGCCGGCGGTGCCGGTCCGCCGAACCTAGAACGCTTCCGCCGGCAGCGCCATTAGCGTGTCCGCGCCACTCGAGATGCGGGCAAGACGCGTCGCCGTTTCCGGCATGACCCGCTCCATGAAGAAGCGCGCGGTCACCAGCTTGGTGTCGTAGAATACCGAAGCGCCGTTGGCGCCTTCCGCGAGCTTCGCCTGCGCCGACTTCGCCATCTGCGCCCACATATAGCCCAGCGCCACCAAGCCGAAGAGATGCATATAGTCGGTCGAGGCGGCACCGGCATTGTCGGGTTTGGCCACGGCGTTCTGCACCAGCCACATGGTGGCCGCCTGCAAATCGTTGAGACCCTTCTTCAGCGCCTTGGTGAAGGACGCCATCTTCTCGTCGGCGCGGTTTTCCCCGCAGAATTCACCGACTTCCTTGAAGAAGGCCTGCACCGCGCGGCCACCATTCTGCGCCAGCTTGCGGCCGACGAGGTCGAGCGCCTGGATGCCGTTGGCGCCTTCATAGATCATGGCGATGCGGGCGTCGCGCACGAACTGGCTCATGCCGTGCTCTTCGATGTAGCCGTGGCCGCCGAACACCTGCTGCGCCATCACCGCATGATCGAAACCCTTATCGGTGAGCACGCCCTTGACCACCGGCGTCATCAGGCCGGTGTAGTCGTCGGCCGCTTGGCGGTCCTTGTCGTCGCCCGAGCGATGTGCGACGTCGGACTTGATCGCCGTCCACAACGCCAGCGCGCGACCGGCCTCGTTGAAGGCCTTCATGGTCATCAGCGAACGGCGGATGTCGGGATGGACGATGATCGGGTCGGCCTTCTTGTCCGGCGCCTTGGCGCCCGACAGCGAACGGCCCTGCAGGCGGTCCTTGGCATAGGAAACGGCGTTCTGATAGGCGATCTCGGAGACCGAAAGCCCCTGCAGGCCGACGCCGAGGCGGGCCTCGTTCATCATCGTGAACATGGCCTTCAGGCCGCCGTTCAATTCGCCGAGCAGCGTGCCCTCCGCCTCGTCATAATTCATGACGCAGGTCGAGTTGCCGTGGATGCCCATCTTCTCCTCGATCGAGCCGCAGGAGAGCGTGTTGCGCTGGCCGGGATTGCCCGAGGCATCGAGCTTGAGCTTCGGCACGATGAACAGCGAGATGCCCTTCACGCCTTCCGGCGCGCCCTCGGCGCGGGCAAGCACCAGGTGGACGATGTTGTCCGACATGTCGTGCTCGCCGGCGGAGATGAAGATCTTCTGGCCGGAAATCCTGTAGGTGCCGTCGCCGTTGGGAACGGCCTTGGTGCGCAGCAGGCCGAGGTCGGTGCCGCAATGCGGCTCGGTCAGGTTCATGGTGCCGGTCCAGGTGCCCTCGATCAGCCTGGGCAGCCATGTCGCCTTCTGCTCGTCCGTGCCGTGGGTGACGATGGCCGCGATCGCGCCTTGCGTCAGGCCGGGATACATCATCAACGCCATGTTGGCGGAGATCATATATTCGGAGACGGCGGTGTGGACCGCGTAAGGGAGGCCCTGGCCGCCGAACTCGGCAGGCGCTGCAAGCCCCATCCAGCCGCCTTCGCGATACTGGTCGTAAGCGTCCTTGAAACCCTTGGGCGTCGTCACCGAGCCGTCGTCATGGCGCACGCAGCCTTCCATGTCGCCGACGCGGTTCAACGGATGCATGACGTTTTCGGCAAGCTTGGCGCCCTCGGCGAGGATCGCCTCGAGCACGTCGGGCGTCGCATCCGAGAAGCCCGGAAGGTTGGAATAGCGCTGATAGCCCAGCACGTCGTTGAGAACGAACAGCGTGTCCTGGACCGGCGCCCTGTAGATCGTCATGCCTTCCTCCACCCTTATAGTGCCGGCCGGCCAGCAAGTTCCTTATCCACGTCCTGGACAGGAGGCCGGGCCAATGTCGATGCCCCGATAGCAAATATTGACGTTTGCGTAAACGTCAACTTCGTCGCAGCCAAAAATTTATGTGAGCGGTTCGGCATTGTGGCGACAAAAAAGCCGCGCGGCTACAGCCGCGCGGCTCTCCATTTCCGGGATCGTCCCTGTTGAGGGCCAGCGTTCAGCCGGCGGCGCTGGCCTGCGGCGCCGCGGTGCGCTCGACGAGCATCTGGCGCACCGCCGTCATCGACGTGCTCAACTCGTTGATGGCGTCGTCGATCAGCGCGCGCTGCTTCTGCAGGCGGGCGAACTGCTTCTCCGATTTGTCGAGGGCCAGCCGCAACTGCTTGGTGTTGGTGCCGGTCGGATCGTAGAGATCCATCATCTGCTTTACGTCGCGCAGCGAGAACCCGACCTTGCGGCCGAGAAGGATCAGCTTCAGCCGGGCCTTATCGCGGCGCGTATAGAGACGGGTCGAGCCGTCGCGATGCGGATTGAGCAGGCCCTTGTCTTCATAGAAACGCAGCGTGCGCAGCGTCACACCGTATTTCTTGGCCATCTCGCCGATGCGGACGAATTCCTCGCCGGCTTCGAGCGGTATGTCATTGGTATTGGCCGCGGCTTCGCCGGGCGAAACAAGTTTCATGGTCACTGGCTTTCCCCTGGTGGCGTCGCGGTCTCGGACCAAGCGTCGCCTGAATGGAAGCGGGGGCGTGCTTCCAATCGTGGTTGCAACAAGTCAATCGCAAGAGGCACGGCTTCGCACCTTTTACGTTTACGTCAATTCTATATCGACAGCCACGGGGTGACGCAAGGGCGTTGTCAAAACGGACCTTTATGCCGCACCCGTAAGGCGGCGCATGATTTATGCGCGTCTTCTTAAGCTTGGTTAACGCCTTGTTTACCACGTTGGGCGAAATGTGCGCATGTCGGTCACCCGTGGTTATCCTGTAGCGAATTTTTCACGGTTTTTCGAAGCGCGGGTGAAAACCCGGGAAGCCCGTCTTCCTCCGCGGCAAAACCGCCCGGCTCGCTTCGTTCCCGACAGGACTTTGGGAAACCGGCCTTTGGCCGGCCATTCTGAACACGGGCGCATCGATGAACAGCAAGCGGTCCTATCTCGATACACTCAACGCCGGCAGGCAACGCCGGCCGCAGCCCTCGCTCGAAGAACTGAACCGCTCGCTCGAAACGCTGGAGCAGCGGCTGGACCGGACGCGCGCCGACATGCCCGATCGCCCCGACCTGCGGCGGCCGGTCGAGCAGCCGCGTTATCCAAGCACGCAGCCTTACGGCCAGCCGCGCTGGTACGAAGATACCTATTCCGCGCAAAGGCCGCTGGACCGGCCGCAGCAGAATCCGGCACCGCAAAATCCCGGCCCGCAGAACCAATGGCCGCAAAATCGCGCCCCGCAAAATCCGACGCCCGCCGCGCCCGCCTTTGGCCAGAGCTACCAGGCGATCGCGCGTGACATCGACCGGGTGCGCGGCCAGGAAGACAGCGTCGCCATGGTCGGCAAGATCGCCGTCGAACTGCGCGGCCTGCGCGAGGAACTGCGCCACCAGATGACCGTCGGCCTGCAGCGCGAATTCGAAGCGTTCCGCCAAGACATCGATCGCGCCATGCAGGCCAACAGCCAGGGCGGCACTCCCTCCAACGGCATGCCCGACAAGAGCAGCGCCGAGCTCGGCCTCGAATTCGAGCGGCTTTCGGGAGCCATCCAGACGCTCGCCGAAAAAAGCGACGACCGCAGCGTCAACTTGCTGCGACTGGAACTGGAACAGGTGAAGGGCGCGCTGGATACGCTGGCGCGCGAGGAAAGCCTGCAGAAGGTCGACCGCCGCTGGGACGATTTCGACCGCCGCTGGAGCGCCTTCGAGGACCGCGTCGACGCCGACCAGCGCAAGCGCGCCGAAGGCCCGAGCCTTTCGGTGCTGACCGATCGGCTCGAACAGATCAGCAGCGCCGTCAGCAATCTGCCCGAATCGCTTTCGCTGCGCTCGCTGGAGGAGAAGGTGCGCACGCTTGCCGGCGCGGTCGACCGTTTCGCCGGCCAGCAGACCGCGCGCGGTGGCGAGACGCTCGCCATGATCGACGAGCGGCTGGATGAGATTTCGCGCGCCATCGTCGCGTCGACGGTAGCCGCGCAGGCCAATGCCTTCGATCCCGAAAGCTTCGGCCGGATCGAGAAGCGCATGGCCTCCCTGGCGGTTCAGATCGAAGAGGTCGCACAGTCGCGGCCTGGAGCGGAAGTTCTGGATCGCCTCAGTCTCCTGTCCAGCCGTGTGGATCAGCTGGCCGGCA
Source organism: Mesorhizobium sp. B3-1-6 (assembly GCF_006439555.1). Lineage (NCBI taxonomy): Bacteria > Pseudomonadati > Pseudomonadota > Alphaproteobacteria > Hyphomicrobiales > Phyllobacteriaceae > Mesorhizobium > Mesorhizobium sp. B3-1-6. The sequence goes on from NZ_VFTM01000016.1 coordinate 17,224, forward strand.
GGGCGGACCTGCCCGAGCAGGCCATGGAGCGGCTCGGCAAGCAGATCGCCTTGATCACCGACAAGATGGACCGCGCGCCGGCCATGCCAGATGCCGACCAGATCTTCCAGGGCCTTGAGCAGCGCTTCGACGCGCTGTCAATACTGCTTGAGCGCCGCCAGGGCGATGCGATCGAACAGGGCAATATGCTGTTCCGCGATCTCGAGCGTCGGCTGGACGAGGTCGCGGACAGGCTTGACCAGCGCATGCGCCGGGATGAGAGCGCCGGCATCATGGAGGCGATCGACGCCCGCTTCACCGCTTTGGCCAAGCGCATCGAGACGCGCACGCCCGATCCCGCCAACGAGATGGCGATCCGGGGGCTGGAAAGCCGGCTCGAGGACATTTCCAGCCGGCTGGAATCGTCCGCGCAGCAGGTCGCGGGCATCGATCCGGCACTGATCCGCAGCCTGGAAGCGCAGGTCGCCGGCCTGTCGGCGCATCTTTCCAAGCCGGGCACGCCGCTGCCCGAGTTCGAAGACATAAGCCCGCGCCTCAACCAGATCGAGAAGTCGCTGGCCGGCACGCGCGATTCCATCCTGAGCGTGGCGCGCGAGGCGGCCGAGAGCGCCGTTAAATCGCTTTCCGACTCGACGTCCAGCACGGCCCAGACCAACGCGACCGCCGTTGCCGGCCTCGCCCAGGACCTGAAGACGCTCGAGGCGCTCACCCGGCGCTCCGACGAGCGCAACTCGCGGACATTCGAGGCGATCCACGACACGCTGCTGAAGATCGTCGACCGGCTGGGCTCGCTGGAAACGAGCGAGGCCAGCGAAGCGGTCAGCGAGTTGGTCGATCCGCAACCGGCCGGCAAGCGCGGCGGCCGCGGCGGCAAGATAGCGGTGCAGGACGCGCCTTCGATGGACATCGACCAGCCGCTGCCGCTCACGGGAGACATGGCCAGCCTGGAAGGCCGCGCGGCGGCGATCATGCGCGATGAGCCAGATGCGCCGCGCACGCCCGCGGAAGCCGCGGCCGCAGCGGCCATGGCAGCGCTCGGACCGGACGTGATCGGCGACAAGAGCGAGACGGCCGGCCGCAGGAAATCGATGTTCAGCGGCCTGGCGCGCGCCTTCAAGGGCAAGAAGGATGCGGATACGCCGCCGCTTGCCGGCTCGGCGCCGGTGGGCGACGTGCCAAGCGTCGACATCGACGAGCCGCTCGACCCCAAGGCCGCCAACCGGCCATTGGAACCAGGTTCCGGCGCGCCGGACCTCAACGCCATCATGAAGCGTGTGCGCGACGAGCGTGGCGGCCAGCCGGCCCGGCGCGCCGAGGGCGACGCCGCCAAGTCCGATTTCATCGCCGCGGCCCGCCGCGCGGCCCAGGCCGCCGCCGCGGAAGCCGACACGCTGAAGCGGCAATCGACCATGACCGGCCCGGTGAAGGCGCTGAGGATAGGCGACCTGCTCAAGGCGCGGCGCAAGCCGATCCTGATGGCGGCGGCGGCGATCATGATGGCGCTGGCGGGCCTGCAGCTGGGCAAGGCCTTCTTGGCCGATCCCGTCGAAACGGCCAACAACCAGCCCGCCCCGATCGTCTCCACGCAGACGGTCGATACGGCTTCGCTCGATGCCACAGCCGCACCGAAGGCCGACACGGACACCGCGCAGGCCGAAAGCACCCCGGCCCGCTCCGTCAGGCAGGCAGAGCCCGTCAAGGACGCGGCGCCGGCCGCTTCCGTCCCCGCAAGTCCTGAAGCTGCCGCCGCCATGCCGGCCGAACCGGCGCCCGCGCCAGTGGCGCTTGCCGCGCCTGCCGCGCCGGCGCCGGCCCCGATGGCGTCGGCGACGCCGTCCGAGCCTGCCGCGGCCGCCACCGCGACGGACACGGATGGCGACACGCAGCCGATGGCCAAGGCCCCGGATACGGCCAGCCCCGCAGCCGGGAGCTCCCCCGCCGGCGCGCCGGCTGTCACCTCCGCCGACACGACAGGCGCCGTGCCGCCCGCGGCAAGCCAGACGGCCGCGGCCAAATTCGACATTCCCTCCGAAATCGGTCCGGTGGCGCTGCGCGACGCGGCGGCCGGCGGCGACGCCAAGGCGCTGTTCGAGATCGGCTCGCGCTACGCGGAATCGCGCGGCGTGAAGGAAGACATGAAGGCAGCCGCCAAATGGTATGAGCAGTCGGCCGAGATCGGCTTCGCGCCGGCCGAATACCGTATCGGCAATTTCTACGAAAAAGGCATCGGCGTCGCGCGCGACATCAAGAAGGCCAAGACCTACTATCAACTCGCCGCCGAACAGGGCAACGCCAGCGCAATGCACAATCTGGCGGTGCTGTTCGCCATGGCGGCGGACGGCGTGACCGACAATGAATCGGCGACGCACTGGTTCCAGGAAGCCGCCGACCTCGGCGTCAAGGACAGCCAGTTCAACCTCGGCATCCTGGCCGCCAAGGGCGTCGGCATGAAGCAGGACCTGGAAGAATCCTACAAATGGTTCGCGCTGGTGGCCAAGACCGGCGACAAGGACGCCGCCGCCAAGCGCGACGAGATCGCCAACGCGCTGCGGCCCGAGCAGCTCGAGCGGGCGCGCGCGGCCACGGAATTGTGGAAGGCCAAGCCGCTCAACGCGGCCGCCAACTCGGCCGATGTTCCGGAGTCCTGGCAGGACAGCGCGCCGCAGACCACCGCCGGCATCGACATGAAGAAGGCGGTGAAGAACATCCAGCTGATCCTCAACAAGAACGGCTACGACGCCGGCGGCGCCGACGGCTTGATGGGCGGCAAGACCAAGACCGCCATCATGTCCTTCCAGACCGACAACAAGATGAAGCCGACCGGCGAGATCGACGCGCCGCTCGTCAAGGCGCTCCTGGCGAAGAAATAACGGCAGCCGCGTCGCATACACGACGCCTTGCCACACATTTGCCTGTTAACTGATTGAGATGGTTTTTGTTTCGGCGCGGCGGCGGGGGTTGAACCCGCCGCCGCGCCGTCGCAAGAAAAAATTGGCTTTTCGGTGCTTTATTGTCCGGGGACGGCACTATGGGCCGACAGACAAACTGATCGAGACAGACGGGTGGGCATCTATCTCCCGATCGCGGAAATTTCCGTCAACGTCTTCGTGCTGCTGGCGATGGGCGCGGCGGTGGGATTCCTGTCGGGCATGTTCGGGGTCGGCGGCGGCTTCCTGATCACCCCGCTCCTGATCTTCTACAACATCCCGCCGGCGATCGCCGTCGCCACCGGCGCCAACCAGGTCATCGCCTCCTCTTTCTCCGGCGCGCTGTCGCATTTCAAGCGCGGCACGCTCGATTTCAAGCTGGGCGGCGTGCTTTTGGCCGGCGGCATCGTCGGCTCGACGGCCGGCATCTTCGTCTTTGCGCTGTTGCGCCGGCTTGGCCAGTTGGACCTGTTCATCTCGCTGCTCTACGTCGTCCTGCTCGGCACCGTCGGTGGACTGATGCTGGTCGAGAGCGTCAACGCGCTGCGCGCCAGCCGCAGCGGCGCGGCGCCGGTGCTCAAGAAATCCGGCCAGCACAACTGGATCCACCGGCTGCCGTTCAAGATGCGCTTCCGCGCTTCCAAGCTCTTCGTCAGCGTCATCCCGGTGCTCGGGCTTGGCGCCGGGATCGGCTTCCTGTCGTCGATCATGGGCGTCGGCGGCGGCTTCATCATGGTGCCGGCGCTGATCTACCTGCTCAAGGTGCCGACCAATGTCGTCATCGGCACCTCGCTGTTCCAGATCATTTTCACCTCGGCCTATACGACGCTGGTGCATGCCACGACCAACCAGACGGTCGATGTGATCCTGGCCTTCCTGCTGATGGCCGGCGGCGTCGCCGGCGCGCAATATGGCGCCAAGGCTGGCCAGAGGCTGCGCGGCGAGCAGTTGCGGGCGCTGCTGGCGATGCTGGTGCTGGCCGTCGCCATCCGCCTTGCCGTCGATCTCTTCGTGACGCCGCCCAATCTTTATTCGCTTTCCGCCGCGGGCCTGAACTGATGGCGGCACGACGAGCATTTGCAGCCGCCGCCTCGTTGTCGATGCTCTTTGCCCTTTCCCCGGCAAGCGCGCAAACGCCGCTTGCCGAAAGCATCCAGATCGGCCTGTCGACCGACGCCGTTTCGATCACGGCGGGTTTCTCCGGCGCCGACCTGACCATCTTCGGATCGCTGGAAAATCCCGATCCGCTGGTCGCGCGCCAGGGGCGCTATGACGTGATCGTCGTGCTCGAAGGCCCGCCACGCCCTGTTGTCGTCCGGCGCAAGGACCGGGTGCTCGGCGTCTGGGTCAACCTGGACTCGGAGACGTTCGAGAACGTGCCGGTCTCCTATTCCGTCGCGACGACGCGCCCGCTGCAGGACATCGCCGAGCCTGCCAAATACAAGCAGCTCTCGCTCGGCGCGCAGAACCTCTACATGAAGCCCGCCGACGAGACCGACAGCCCGGCAACCATCGAGGAATTCACGGCCGCGCTACGCGACCGCAAGGCGGCGACGGGCCTCTACAGCGAAAATGTCGGCGGCGTGCAGTTCCTGTCGCAGAACCTGTTTCGCGCCACGGTGCGGCTCGCGCCCAACGTGCCGGTCGGGACCCATAAAGCCCGCGCGTTCCTGTTCAAGAGCGGCATGTTCGTCAAGGAAAGCTCGGCCCAGCTCGAAATCCGCAAGTCCGGCTTCGAGCAATCGATCTTCCGCGTCGCGCACGACTATTCCTTCCTCTATGGCGTGTTCGCCATATCGCTCGCCATGCTGACCGGCTGGCTGGGCCGGCTCATCTTCCGCAAGGATTGATACCCGCGGGAAAAATGGGAAGACCCATTTTCCCGTGAAAAGAGGGTTTCCCTTTTCCCGGTTTTGCGATACATCGCCGCCTCCCAGCCCTAGGGACAAGCACACACATTTCGATTTTCGGCAGAGCGGTCCGGCTTTCCGGACGACGGCGCGCTTCGCGTCGTCGGCAACCCTGCCCCAGGCAACGACAGGAGGCTGCGATGCGATCGGCATTCGGCGGCATCGATTTCGGCACGTCCAATTCCACCGTGGGCGTGATCCGCGACGGCCGGGCGCGACTGGTGGCGCTGGAAGGCGAGCAACCGACCTTGCCAAGCGCCGTGTTCTTCAACTTCGAGGACGGCTACACCTATTTCGGCCGCCGTGCGATCAGCGACTACACCGACAGCATCGAAGGGCGTCTGATGCGCTCGCTGAAGAGCGTGCTCGGCAGTTCGCTCGCCAACGAAAAGACGCGCATCAAGGCGCGCCAGATCGGCTTCATCGACATCATCGGGCTGTTCATCGATCATCTCAAGAAGCGGCTGGAAGAGGACGCAGGCGGTCCGGTCGAAAGTGTCGTGCTTGGCAGGCCCGTGCAGTTCGTCGACGACGACACGGCCGCCGATGCGAAGGCGCAAGGCGAGCTTGAAAAGGCGGCGCGCGCGCAGGGCTTCAAGCACATCGCTTTCCAGTTCGAGCCGATCGCGGCGGCGCTCGATTACGAGCAGAAGGTCGCCCGCGAGGAGCTGGCGTTGATCGTCGACATGGGCGGCGGCACATCCGACTTTTCGATCGTGCGGGTCTCGCCGGAGCGCGCCCGCTCGACCGACCGCAAGGCGGACATCCTGGCCAATCGCGGCGTCCATATCGGCGGCACCGATTTCGACCGGCTGCTCAGCATCGCCCATGTCATGCCCGAGCTCGGCTATCTGACACGGACCAAGGACCACAAGCGCAACCTGCCCGCTGCCTATTTCATCGACCTGGCGACTTGGCAGCGCATCAACCTCGTCTACACAACCAGGGCGATGAACGACCTGCGGCAGATCCGTTACGAGGCCGAGCGGGCCGACCTCGTCGACCGCTTCATCCATGTCGTGGAGCACCGCTACGGCCATGCGATGGCGGGCCTTGTCGAAAGGGCGAAGATCGCGCTGACCGACCAGTCTTCGGCCGAGGTGAAGGTGTCGCTGCCCGGCGCGCGTTTCGCGGCCGAGATCACGCGCGCCGGTCTCGAGAAGACCATTGCCGGCGACATCGAACGCGTGGCCGCGACGGTCCAACAGACGATCGCCGACGCCGGCGTCGCCGCCTCGGCCATCACCGCCGTGTTCCTCACCGGCGGTTCGACCGCCATCCCGCTGGCGAAGCGGCAAATCCTGTCGCTGGTGCCGCAGGCCTCCGTCATCGAGGGCGACATGTTCGGCTCGGTCGGCCTCGGCCTCGCGCTGGATGCGCAGCGCAAATACGCGTGAGGGCTGGAGGTTGACTAAGATGCCGGTCGCTTCGTCATCCACGGGCGGAGCAAGGAGCGAAGCGACGCGCGCAGACCCGAGGATCCATTCCGTGACGTATAAGCGCCGCTGCGATGCAGAATTCTGCTCCGGTGCACTCCACGTCGAAGGTCACGGAATGGATCCTCGGGTCTACGCTCCGCTTCGCGTCGCTCCGCCCGTGGATGACGACGTTCGGAGGCTTCGGACAATCGCGAACGTTCGCGATGATCAGCATCCCAAGAACATAGTCCGGGTGCCGCCTGGGCTCAGCTGACCCTTCTGCCCAGATGCGCCTTCAGCGCCATCTGGGCGAGGCTCGCCTGGCGGTCGCGATGCGTGATCATGGCGAAGTCGCGCTTCGGCAATTCGACCGGCACGGCCCTGAGGCTGCCCTCCGCCAGGGAGCGCGCGACGACGAGTTCCGAGATGATCGTCGCCCCCGCGCCGGCCTCGACGGCCTGACGCACGGCCTCGTTGCTGGGCAGGACGAGGAAAATCTGCAATTCCGCCGGCGGAACCTCCTGACTGAGCGCGAAATCCTCCAGCGCCTCGCGCGTGCCCGACCCGCCTTCCCGGATGATCCAGCGCAACGCCCTGATGTCGAGGTTTCCCGCCCGGGTCATCGGAATCTCGGGATGCGAGCGCGCCACAACCAGCATCGGGCGATCCTCATCGACCGTGGCGCGGCGCAGGATGTCGGACTCGGTGCGGCCCTCGACCAGGCCGAAATCGGCGCGGCCGTCCAGCACATTGGTCTCGACCTGCCTGGTGTTGCCGATCGTCACGCTCAGCTTCACGGCCGGATAGGCTTCGTGGAAGGCAGCCAGGCGACGCGGCAGCCAGTAGCTCGCGATGGTCTGGCTCGCCGCGATCGACAGGCTGCCGGCGACGGTCTGCGAGACATCCTCCAGAACGCCGCAGGCAGCAGCGGCGCGATCCAGGACGGCCTTGGCCTCCGGCAGGAAGCGATGGCCGGTCTGCGCCAGTTCGATGTTGCGACCGACCCGATTGAACAGGCGCACGCCATGCTGGCTTTCGAGCGCGCGGATGGCGGCCGAGGCCGCCGACTGCGAGATGCCGAGCCGCTCGGCGGCCTTGGTCATATGGCCGTGCTCGGCGACGGCGACGAAGATGCGCAACTGGTCGAGAGTCATGGCGCAACTAAGAAGCAAAATCGATCGGAATTACAAGAGCCGCTTGTTAGACGCATCAATGGCTTTGTTCTAAGTTTTTGCCTGAAGTTGGAAAAAATTGGTCGCCAGAGACCAAGAGTGAGAAATGATAGGGCGCTTCAAATCCCTGTTCGCGCATTGGAACCGCCGTCTGAAGCGGCAGTTAGCCGGCGAGCGTTATCATCCCGAACTCCACTACATGCGCGGTCCGGGACCCAAGACGAAGGCCAAGATGGCGAACGGCAAGAGCGTTCGCGGATCATGAGCAAAGCCGCGCCGCGCGGCGCCAATTCCGCCCCCTCGCAGCGGCCGCTGGCCGACAGCCGAGCGCCGGACGAGGGCGACGGCGTCGAGACCTCGCCAAGCGTCTCCGACCGCACCGCCAAGACCACCTGCTACATGTGCGCCTGCCGCTGCGGCATCGACGTCCACATCAAGGACGGCAAAGTCCGCTACATCAACGGCAACAAGGACCATCCGGTGAACCGGGGCGTGATCTGCGGCAAGGGCAGCGCCGGCATCATGCAGCACTACAGCCCGGCGCGGCTGAAGAAACCGCTGCTGAGGAACGGGCCGCGCGGCTCGGGCGAGTTCCGCGAGATCGAGTGGGACGAAGCGCTGACCATCGCCACCGAAAGGCTGTCGTCGATCCGGCGCACCGACCCGAAAAAACTCGCCTTCTTCACTGGACGCGACCAGTCGCAATCGCTGACCGGCTGGTGGGCGTCGAAATTCGGCACGCCCAATTTCGCCGCGCATGGCGGCTTCTGCTCCGTCAACATGGCGGCCGGCGGGCTCTACACGATCGGCGGCTCGTTCTGGGAATTCGGCGAGCCCGACTGGGACAACACCAGATATTTCATGCTGTTCGGCGTCGCCGAGGACCATGATTCCAACCCGATCAAGATCGGCCTCGGCAAGCTCAAGGCGCGCGGCGCCAAGGTGGTTTCGATCAATCCCTGCCGCACCGGCTACAATGCCATCGCCGACGACTGGGTCGGGATAAGGCCGGGGACGGACGGGCTGTTCGTGCTTGCCCTTGTCCACGAGCTGCTCAAGGCCGGCCGCGTCGATCTCGACTATCTGCTGCGCTACACCAACGCGTCTGTGCTGGTCGTGCAGGAGCCGGGGGCCGCCGATGACGGGCTGTTCGTTCGCGACGTGGACGGCAACCCGCTTGCCTGGGACAGGGCGGCCAAGCAACCGGTCAATGCGGCCGACCCCGAAGCAAAGCCAGCGCTGACCGGCTGCCATGAGGTCGGCGGACAGCGCTGCGTGCCTGTCTTCCAGCTCATCGCCGAACGCTATCTCGACGAGACGTATTCGCCGGACGCCGTGGCGGAGCGCTGCGGCGTCAGCGCGGAAACGATCCGGCGCATCGCGGCGGAGCTGGCGCATGTCGCCTTCGAGCAGACGATCGAACTGCCGATAGCCTGGACCGACTGGGCGGGCCGGCGGCACGAGACGATCAAGGGACGGCCTGTCTCGATGCATGCCATGCGCGGCATCTCGGCCCATTCCAACGGTTTTCACACCTGCCGCGCCATCCATCTGCTGCAGGTGCTGCTCGGCACCGTCGATGTCCCCGGCGGCTTCCGCTTCAAGCCGCCTTATCCGCGCCCGGCGCCGCCGGGGCCTAAGCCATGCGGAAAAAACGTTCGGCCGATGACGCCGCTCGACGGCATGCCGCTCGGCTTCGTCTGCGGACCGGACGATCTTCTCGTCGACGACGCCGGCCAGCCCACCCGCATCGACAAGGCCTATTCCTGGGAAGCTCCCCTGGCCGCGCATGGGCTGATGCACTCGGTCATCCGCAACGCCTGGGCCGGCGACCCTTATCCGATCGACACGCTGTTGATGTATATGTCGAACATGGCGTGGAACTCGTCGATGAACACGGTCGAGACGATTGCCATGCTGACCGACAAGGACGAGGCCGGCGCCTACAAGATCCCCTTCATCATCTATTCCGACGCCTATTATTCCGAGACCGTGCCCTTCGCCGACCTGGTGCTGCCCGACACCACCTATCTCGAGCGGCACGACTGCATCAGCCTGCTCGACCGGCCGATCAGCCATGCCGACGGGGCCGCCGACGCCATCCGCCATCCAGTGGTGCAGCCGGACCGCGACGTGCGGCCGTTCCAGTCGGTGCTGATCGAGCTCGGCGCGCGGCTTGGCTTGCCAGGCTTCGTCGACGAGCACGGTTCGGCCAAATACAGCTGTTATGCCGACTACATCGTCAACCATCAGCGCACGCCCGGCATCGGCCCTTTAGCCGGCTGGCGCGGCAAGAATGGCGGCTCGATCGGCAGGGGCGACGTCAACCCCGACCAGCTGCAGCGCTACATCGACAATGGCGGCTTCTGGCATTACGATTTCTCCGACGACCAGCGCTATTACAAAATGGGCAACCGCGCCTATCTCGACTTCGCCGTCGAGATGGGGTTCATCCCCAAGGCCGAGCCTATTGTCTTCCAGCTCTACTCGGAGCCGATGCAGCGGTTCAGGCTTGCCGCGCGCGGTCATGGAAAAGTGCAGCCGCCGGACGCCGAGCGCGGCCGCATCGAAGCCTATATGGACCCGCTGCCATTCTGGTACGCGCCCTTCGAGGACGACGCCGTCGACCTCGAAAAATATCCGCTGCATGCGCTGACGCAGCGGCCGATGCATATGTACCATTCCTGGGGCTCGCAGAATGCGTGGCTGCGGCAGATCACCAGCCAGAACCGGCTGTTCGTCCATCACCAGACGGCCGCCGGTCTCGGCCTTGCCGACGATGACTGGGTATGGATCGAGAGCATCAACGGCCGGGTGAAGGGCCAGATCAAACTGGTCGACGGCGTGAACCCGGATACGGTGTGGACCTGGAACGCCATTGGCAAGCGGCGCGGCACATGGGGCCTGAAGGACGATGCGGCGGAAAGCAATCGCGGCTTCCTGCTCAACCACATTATCGGCGACCAGACATCGGCCGACGCCAACGGCAAGCGTTACTCCAATTCAGACCCGGTCACCGGACAGGCGGCATGGTTCGACGTGCGCGTGCGGATCGTCAAATGCGCGCCGCAGGAAGCCGGCTTCACCGAGCCGCAATTCGAGTGTTTCGCCCAGCCGCCGCATTTCGAACCTTCGCCCGAAGTGCTTCGCTTCGGCGCCGCGTTTCGCATGAACAGGGAAGCCGCCGAATGACCTGCCTTCCCGCCCGGACCGACAAGAAACTCGGCCTCGTCATCGACCTCGACACCTGCGTGGGCTGCCAGGCCTGCGTCACCGCCTGCAAGGAGTGGAACACCGGCGGCCACATGGCGCCGCTGACCGACATCGATCCCTATGGCGGACATGTCGACGGGGTCTGGTTCAACCGCGTGCACGCTTACGAGCACACGACCGAAATGGGCGGCCGCACGGTGAACTTCCCGCGTTCCTGCCTGCATTGCGAGCAGCCGGCCTGCGTCACCGTCTGCCCGACCGGCGCCTCCTACAAGCGCGCCTCGGACGGCATCGTGCTGGTCGATGAGGACAAGTGCATCGGCTGCAAATTGTGCAGTTGGGCCTGTCCTTACGGCGCGCGTGAATTCGACACCGATGTCGGCGTGATGAAGAAATGCACGCTCTGCGTCGATCGGATCTACAACGACAATCTGGCTGAGGAGGACCGGGTGCCCGCCTGCGTCGCCGCCTGCCCGACCAGCGCCCGGCATTTCGGCGATCTCGGCGATCCGGCCTCGGCGATTTCGCAGCTTGTCGAGGAGCGTGGCGGCGTCGCGCTGATGCCGGAGCTCGGCTACCAGCCGACCAACCGGTATCTGCCGCCGCGCGCCCGCAGCCAACGCGCGGCGAAGGTGGACGCGCCGGCGCTGGAGCCGATCCGGGCCGAGGGCGGTTTCCTCGGCTGGATCGACCGCATGCTTTCGAACTGATCATGCATCCCGCCTTCTCGGTCGTCTTCTTCACCACTGCCACCGGCGCCGGCTACGGCCTGCTGGCACTGCTCGGCCTGCTTGGCGGATCTGGCGTGATCCCGGCCGATTTCTGGTTTGGCCTTGTCGGGATGGGGCTGGCGCTCGGTCTTGTTGTTGCAGGCCTGCTCTCCTCGACCGGCCATCTCGGCCGCCCTGAGCGAGCCTGGCGCGCTTTCTCGCAATGGCGCAGCTCGTGGCTGTCGCGCGAAGGCGTGGCGTCGGTCGCAACCTTCATTCCGGCCGCGCTGTTCGGCATAGGCTGGGTGCTTCTCGGGCAGAGCGGCGGCTGGGTGGCGGTCGCCGGACTGCTGGCGGCGGCAGGTGCGGTCATGACAATCTGCACGACAGGCATGATCTATGCTTCGTTGAAGCCGATCGCGCAGTGGCACAGTCGCTATACTTTGCCGGCCTATCTCATTTTCGCGGTGATGACCGGAAGCGTTCTCGCCAACGCCTTGCTCCAGGGGTTCAAGCTGGGTTCAACGGCGATGCTGGCTTGGACTCTGCTTGCCACGCTCGCCGGCTGGGGCTGGAAGCTTGCGACCTGGCGCTACAATGACCGGCTGGAAATCCCGACCACCGCCAACACAGCGACAGGCTTGGCGGGCGGCACGGTGCGGTCGATCGAATGGCCGCATACGGAAGAAAACTATCTGCTGAAAGAAATGGGCTTTCGCATCGCGCGCAAGCATAGCGCCAAGCTGCGGCTGATCACGCAGGTGCTGGCATTCGCAGTGCCAGCCATTCTGCTGGCGATCGCGTACTTCCTGCCAAGGCCCTTAAGCGCAATTGCATCCATGCTTGCAGCCGTCGCGCAACTCGCCGGCATGCTGGTCGAGCGCTGGCTGTTCTTCGCCGAGGCGAAGCATACGGTCACCCTCTATTATGGCAGGGAGTAAGCTTCAGCCCGGCCTGAGCATCGAGCCGGAGATAGCAAAAATGCGTTCGGCGCCCAGCATATAGGCCATCAGCGTCTCCAGCCGGAACAGGCCGGCATAGGCGCGGTCGAGCACGTTGAGGGAGCCGGTATAGGCGCCGAAGGCCGGCATGATCATGCGGCCGCCGTCGCCGACGAAACAGCGCCGCCGGACCGAGCGCCCGCGCTGGACGATGCGCGCGCAGGGATGGAGATGGCCTGCGATCTCGCCTTCGACGCGCACCTTCGACGGCTCATGACGGAAGAGCAGCGAACCGATGGCAAGTTCCTTGACCGTCTCGCCGGGCAGGTCCGCGGGCGCATCGGGATCATGGTTACCGGCGACCCAGAACCAGTCGCGGCCTGCCATCATCGCTTCCAGCCTTTCGCGAAAACTCAGATGCATGCGCTCGGCGCCGCCGCCGTCGTGGAAGGAGTCGCCCAGGCTGACGACGATCCGCGGCTGGTAGTCGGCGATGACCGCCTGAAGCCGCAGCAAGGTGGCGCCGGTGTCGTAAGGTGGGATCAGCGCGCCGCGCCGGGCGAAGGACGAGCCCTTTTCGAGATGCAGGTCGGAGACGGCAAGCAATCGCAGGTCGGGGAAATAGAGAACGCCGCGCCGGTCGCAGACCGCACGCTCGCCGGCGATGCCGACGAGATCGGCCTCGGCGATCAGCGTTGCGCGCGACAAAGAAAAATTCATCCCCTCCTAGGCCTTCTTTCAGTCCGCCATCTCCGGCCCCATGGCCTCTTCGACGAGGGTGGCGGCATCCATCAGCAGCGTTTCGTCCGCCTCGCCATTCACCGGCATCTTGCCGATTTCAAGCATGATCGGCACGGCAAGCGGCGATATCTGCTCAAGGTTCTTATGCATGATTCGACCGCGGATGCGCGAGAGCATCTCGGCAAGTCTGCTGACATCGAGCAACCCGGTCGCGGCATCCGTACGGGTGGCGTGCAGCAGAATATGGTCGGGTTCATGGCTGCGCAACACGTCATAGATGAGGTCGGTCGAAACGGTCACCTGGCGGCCGCTTTTTTCCTTGCCGGGGTGGCGCTTTTCGATCAGTCCGGAAATCAGCGCGCAGTTGCGGAAGGTGCGCTTCAGCAGCCAGCTGTCGGCGAACCAGGCTTCGAGATCATCGCCCAGCATGTCTTGATCGAACAGCGTGGCCAGCGACGGTTTTCTGTTCTTGAACATCCAGCCCATGTCGGCCAGCGACCAGATGGCCAGCGCGTAATCGGTGGCCACGAAACCGACCGGCTTGGCGCCCGCCCGATCCAGCCGTCGCGTGAGCAGCATGCCGAGCGTCTGATGCGCAAGCCTGCCTTCGAATGGATAGGCAACGAGGTAATACCGGTTGCCGCGTGGGAAAGTCTCGATCAACAGGTCGTCGCGTTTCGGCAGCACGGACTTGTCCGCCTGGAACCGCAACCAATCCGCCACCTGTTCGGGCAGTTTCTTCCAACGTTGCGGGTCATCGAGCATGGCCCGCACCTGCTCGGCGAGATAGGTCGAAAGCGGGAATTTGCCGCCGCCATAATAGGGCACCTTCGCGTCGCTGCCGGGTGCGTTCGAGACGAAGCACTCGTTCTCGCGAATGCCTTCGAAACGCAGGATCTTGCCGGCGAACATGAAGGTGTCGCCATGCGTCAAAGTCTCCAGAAACGCTTCCTCGATCTTTCCCAGCACCCTGCCGCCGCGCGAGGCCGCCCCTCTGCTGCCGGCCTGGACGTAACGCACATTGAGCGCCGGCACTTCGATGATGGTGCCGACATTCAGCCTGTATTGCTGGGCGACGGCCGGATTTGAAACCCGCCATAAGCCTTCCTTGGTCTGACGGATGCGGGCATAGCGCTCGTAATTTCTCAGCGCGTAGCCGCCGGTGGCGACGAAGTCGATAACCCGGTCGAATGTCGGCCTGTCCAGGCTGGCGTAAGGCGCAGCCGTCCGTATCTCCTCAAAGAGCATATCGGCATGAAACGGCGCCCCGCAGGCGCAGCCCAGCACGTGTTGAGCCAAGACGTCCAGCCCGCCATTGACAAGCGGCGGCGTGTCCTGCGCGCCGAGATAATTGGCATCGAGCGCCGCCCGGCATTCCAGCACTTCGAAGCGGTTGGCCGGGATGAGAATCGCCTTTGAGGGCTCGTCCATACGATGGTTGGCACGGCCGATGCGCTGCGCGAGTCGGCTGGCGCCTTTCGGCGCACCGACATGCACGACCAGATCCACATCGCCCCAGTCGATGCCGAGATCCAGCGTCGAGGTAGCGACGATGGCGCGCAAAGCGTTTTCGCCCATGGCCTTCTCGACGCGGCGGCGCTGGGCGACATCAAGCGATCCGTGATGAAGCGCGATCGGCAGCGTGTCTTCATTGACGCGCCATAGCTCCTGGAACAAAAGCTCGGCCTGGCTGCGCGTATTGACGAACAGCAGCGTGGTCTTGTGCCGCTTGATCTCGCGATAGATCTCGGGAGTGGCGTAGCGGGCCGAGTGCCCGGCCCAAGGCACCCGTTCTTCTGAATCGAGGATTGATATCTCGGGCTTGGCACCGCCCGTGACGACGATGAGCTCGGACATGGCGCCGGGAGAAGCCTGACTGACCAGCCAACGCCGCAATTCGTCCGGCTCGGCCACGGTGGCTGACAGGCCTATGGTTTGCAACCCGGGCACAAAGGCGCGCAACCGCGCCAGGCCAAGTGCCAGCAGATGGCCGCGCTTGGAGGTGACCAACGAATGCAGTTCATCGAGCACGACATAGCGCAAATCCTCGAAGAAGCGCCTGGCGTCGTTCGAGGCGATCAGCAGCGCGAGTTGCTCGGGCGTGGTGAGCAGGATGTCGGGCGGTACAAGCTTTTGCCGCTGGCGCTTGTGCGAAGGCGTGTCGCCGGTGCGCGTTTCGATGGTGACGGGCAGTCCGATCTCCGCGACCGGCTTGCCGAGATTGCGCTCGATGTCGATGGCCAAAGCCTTGAGCGGCGAGATGTAGAGCGTGTGGATGCCGCGATGCGCCTGGCCTGGTTTTCGCTTGGGACGGTTGGCGAGCTCGGTCAGCGACGGCAGGAAGCCGGCCAATGTCTTGCCGGCGCCGGTCGGTGCGATCAGCAGCACCGATTGGCCGCTTTGAGCCTTCGCCAGCAACTCGAGCTGATGGACGCGCGGCGACCAGCCCTTTTCGCCGAACCATCTGACGAATGGCTCAGGCAGCAGGACAGCGGCATTCTGCTCGGCAAGGCGCGGCTGCTCGGTCACGCGCAAGAGGTAGCGCGGCGGCGCGCAATCGCCAAGGAAAATCGGAACAAAAGGGGATCAGTTTTCCTCGCCCCGTTACGGGGAGAGGATGCCGGCAGGCAGGTGAGGGGCTGTGCGCCAATGTTCAGAGGTTGGCTTGGTCAGCGCGAGCAATCGCAGGTTCGCGCTGCCCCTCATCCGCGCTTCGGGCACCTTCTCCCCGTGAACCGGGGAAGGAAAGATCAGGGCCTGCGAAACCCCGTCGGGCCGCCATAGAGATAGCCGATGCGATCGACCGCCTCTTTCAGCCCCTCGCGCGAGACCAGCATGGTGTGGCCATTAGCGTGGATCATGTCGCGAGCGTCGGTCATGATCGCGACGTGGCCTTTCCAGAAGACGAGGTCGCCGCGTTGAAGTCCGGCAAAGTCCGGACCCGGCTCGAACGGCGTGCCGACCGATGCCGCCTGCATGTCGGAGTCGCGCAGCACTTGCCTGCCGGCCATGCGCATTGCCAACTGCACAAGCCCGGAACAGTCGATGCCGAAGCCGGAGACGCCACCCCAGAGATAGGGGGTCCCCAGGAAGGTTTCTGCGACGGTGACGTAGTCCTCGGCCCGCTCGGCGATCAGCCGCAGATGGCCGGCGATGATCGCCTGGCCGGAGGGCAGCAACGCATAATGCGTGCCGCGCGTTTCGGCCGAACCAGTCACGGCCACGGTCGAGCCCATCGACAGCTGCCCGCTTGTCGGAAAGCGCAGGTCCGGTCCCGGATAGAGGAAGGTGCGCGGCACGCAGACGATGTGGGTCGGCGCATGGTCGCGCGCGCCAATGAGATTATCGGCCACATAGCCGACATAGCCGTCGCGTTCGGCCTGCACCCAAGCCCAGCCTTCGGCATCCTCGAACACCAGCACGTCGTCGCCGAACAGCGCCTGGGTGTTCACGCCCGCATCCGGGCGCGGCGCCTTGCGCAGATCGGCGACCGACACCGTAACCCGCGCCGGGCGGCCGGTGACGAAGCGGTCGGCGGCGACCTCGCCCTTCAGCCTCGCATCGGCAAGGTCGGAGCGGAAAGCATGAAGGCGGGCATCCCTGGCGGTCAAATCGATAAATCCAGTCAAATTCTTTGTTAGAGCATGATCTTATCCGAAAACCGGTTCCCACTTTTCGGGATCATGCTCTAGATGGGCAATTCATGCGCGCGGGCGACGATACCATCGCCGAAGCGCTCGACAAAGAGCGCGCCTTCCACCGTGCGCCGGATCAGCACGTTGCGCTTGTCGAGCTCATCGCGATGGCGCGAGACCAGCTTCAGCGCTCCCATCGTATCCAGCGCGCGGGTGATGACCGGCTTGGTGACGTTGAGCTTGGCGGCCAGCCCGCGCACCGTATGGGGCGGCGGATCGAGGTAGATGGTGAACAGGATCGCCGTCTGGCGCATGGTGAGATCCGGCACGCCGTCGCGCACCTGGACCAGCATCACCTGCTGCCACAGTCGCAAGGCCTGGCTCGGGCGCATCGAGATCGACATCGCCCAAGCATGCCGGCAAATTGTTTCGGTTCCGTTTCAGTGACGATTTGTTTGTTTGACCATGATCTTATCCGAAAACCGGTCCCACTTTTTGCTGCGCTGACCTCCGGTTCGGGATCATGGTCTAGCCAAAGCGATTGGCGATGACGCGCTCCAGTGCGCGAATGCCTTGCGCCTCGCCGCCGGTCAGGCCGTAGGGGCGGTCGGCCGGGTTCCAGGCGAAGATGTCGAAATGCGCCCAGCTGTGGGTCTTCTCGACGAAGCGCTTGAGGAAAAGGGCCGCGGTGATCGATCCGGCAAAGCCGTCCGTCGTCACATTGTTGATGTCGGCGATCCTCGAGGAAAGCTTCGCATCGTAGGGGCGCCACAAAGGCATGCGCCAGAGCGGATCCTCGACCGCGATCGATGCCTGGGCCAGATCGGCGGCAAGCGTCTCGTCAGCGGTGTAGAAAGGCGGCAAATCGGGCCCCAGCGCGACGCGGGCGGCACCGGTCAGCGTCGCCATGTCGATCAGCAAAGCGGGCTGTTCCTCATCGGCCAGCGCCAGCGCGTCGGCCAGGATCAGCCTGCCTTCGGCGTCCGTGTTGCCGATCTCGACCGTGATGCCCTTGCGGCTGCGCAACACGTCGCCGGGCCGGAAGGCATTGCCGGCGATCGAATTCTCGACGGCGGGGATCAGCACGCGCAGCCGAACATTGAGTTTCGCCGCCATGATCATGGAGGCGAGGCCCAGCACGTTGGCGGCGCCGCCCATGTCCTTCTTCATCAGAAGCATGCCCGACGACGGCTTGATGTCGAGGCCGCCGGTATCGAAGCAGACGCCCTTGCCGACCAGCGTCACCTTCGGCGCGTCGCCCGGCCCCCAACTCATGTCGATCAGCCGCGGCGCGCCGGTCGAGGCCCGGCCCACGGCGTGGATCATCGGGAAGTTCCGCGCCAGGAGATCGTCGCCATGGATCACGGCGATATCGGCGCTATGGGCGGCCGCCAGCTTTCGGGCGGCTTCTTCCAGCTCGACCGGACCGAGGTCGCTGGTCGGCGTGTTGACGAGGTCGCGCGCCAGGAACACGCTGTCGGCGACGCGGCGGACATGCGCGGCGTCGACGCCGTCGGGAAGCGCAAAGCGCAGAGCCTTGCCGGGCTTCTTGCCGTAACGTGTAAAGACATAGCCGCCCAGGACAAGCGCGAGCGCCGCGAGTTCGGGCTGCGCCGGGCCCGACGCGAAATGCCAGTCGCCTTCCGGCAGTGCCCTTGCGAGCGCGCCGAGAGCAAGGGCGCCGTCGCCGTCGCCGATACCAAACAGCGCCCCGGCAAGGCCGCCGCCCTCGCCCGGCAGGGCCAGCGTGCGCCCTGCCTCGCCGGAAAAACCGTTGGCCCTCGCCCAGGCGATAGCGGGCAGCGGCAACGCCGAGGCTTCAAGGGCGTCCTTTGCCACCAGATAGACAGGCAAGGCGGCTTGCGGCTTCTGCTCGACGAGTTCGACAGGCATCCAATGACCTCCAGCCGAACTGCTGAGTCGGCGCTTCTTAACGGTCCGTTAGGGTTAACAGAATATTTCTGCGGGAGGGAAGACGGCCAGCCAATGGCCGCACAGGAATGGAGACCGGGCGCCGATGCCTACCAAAGCGTTGAACCTTACAGCCAAGCGTCTGATCACCACGGCTTTCATGGCGGCGCTTGCGGCCAGCGTGGCCGGTTGCGGCAGCACCGGCAAGTTCACCACGGGTTCCATCTCCCGCTCCGACAGCAGGCCGCTGGAAACGATGTCGTCCAGCGAATTGCGTACCGCCACGTCCAGGCTCGGCCAATCCTACGCCCGCAGTCCGAACGACAAGCGCATCGCGATGAACTTCGCGGCGGCGCTGCAGATGGACGGCGACGCCGACCAGTCGCTGGCGGTGATGCGCAAGCTGGCGATCGCCTATCCCAAGGATCGCGAAGTGCTTGCGGCCTATGGCAAGGCGCTTGCCGCCAACGGCCAGTTCGAGCCGGCCCTCGATGCCGTGCGGCGCGCGCAGACGCCCGAATATCCGGACTGGAAGCTGGTCTCGGCGGAAGCCGCCATTCTCGACCAGATGGGACAGAAGGACGAAGCGCGGCAGGACTATCGCAAGGCGCTGGAACTGAAGCCGAACGAGCCCTCGGTGCTGTCCAATCTCGGCATGTCCTATGTGCTCGAAGGCGACCTGCGCACGGCGGAAACCTATATGCGCTCGGCCGCGCAGCAGCCCGGCGCCGACAGCAGGGTGCGGCAGAACCTCGCGCTGGTCGTCGGGCTGCAGGGCCGCTTCGACGAGGCCGAGAAGATCGCCTCGCAGGAACTGTCGCCCGAACAGGCGCAGGCCAACGTCGCCTATCTGCGCCAGATGCTCGCCCAGCAGAATGCCTGGAGCCAGCTGAAGGATCAGGACAAGGACAAGGCGAAAGTCGCCACGAACTGACGGACGCTGCCAAGCGCCGACCGCTTCGACAATGAAAAAAGCCGCGCGGGGGTCCGCGCGGCTTCTTTCATTGATGCGAACGGCCCGCCTACTGGCTGGAGGAGCTGTGCTGGTCGCCGAAGATGCCGCGCTGGCTGACCTGGATGCCGGCCGGACCCAGGATGATGGCGAACAGAACCGGCAGGAAGAACAGGATCATCGGCACGGTGAGCTTTGGCGGAAGTGCGGCGGCCTTCTTCTCGGCGGCGTTCATGCGCATGTCGCGGCTTTCCGAGGCGAGCACGCGCAGCGCGTGCGCCACCGGCGTGCCGTAGCGTTCGGCCTGGACCAGGGCCTGCGACACCGACTTCACCGATTCCAGGCCGGTGCGGCTTGCCAGGTTCTCATAGGCGATCTTGCGATCCTGCAGATAGGACAGCTCTGCATTGGTGAGCACGAATTCCTCGGCAAGCGCCACCGACTGCGTGCCGATTTCGTCGGCAACCCTGCGCAAGGCCGCTTCCACCGACATGCCGGATTCCACGCAGATCAGCATCAGGTCGAGCGCGTCCGGCCAGGCCAGCTGGATCGACTGCTTGCGCTTGGTCGCGCGGTTGTTGACATAGAGGATCGGCGTGTAGAAGCCGCCATAGGCGACAACGACACAGACGAACAGCTTGATGAAAGCCGGTTGCTGCGGCAGGCCGCCGAGCACGAACAGATAGATGGCCGCCAAGGCAAAACCGACGAATGGCAGGACCAGGCGAAAGAAGAGAAAACGCGTCAGCGGGTTCTGGCCGCGGAAGCCCGCGACCTTGAGCTTCTGGATCGTGCTTTCATCGGCAAGCGCGCGCCTCAGATCCAGGCGGTCGACGATGTTGCGCATGCCGATGGACTGTTCCTCGCGCAGGCCCTTGCGGCGGCGGTCGGCCTCGTTGGCCAGTCGCGTACGCTGCTCGGCGCGCAATTTGTCGCGTTCGAGCGCCACGCTCTTCATGCGCGACTTGAGCGACGTGCCGCCGAACGCCGGCATGAGCGTGAAGACGGTCGCGAACACGGCAATACCGACCAGCATCGCGATCAGGAAGGAAGGGTCTGTGAGTGTTTTGACGACCTGCTCTGTCACTGGATCCGCGCCCCTAGACTTCGAAGTTCATCATCTTGCGCATCACCAGGATGCCGATCGACATCCACACACCCGAGCAGCCGAGGATCAGGTTGCCGACGTTGGTGGTGAACAGCGGCATGATGTAGTTCGGGCTCGACAGATAGACGAGGAAGGCGACGACGAAGGGCAAGGCGCCGATGATGACGGCCGATGCCTTGGCTTCCATCGACAGCGCCTGGACCTTGGCCTTCATCTTCTTGCGGTCGCGCAGGACGCGCGAAAGGTTGCCCAGCGCCTCGGACAGATTGCCGCCGGCCTGTGACTGAATCTGGATGACGATGCCGAAGAAGCCGGCCTCGCTGCACGGCATCGTCTCCGTCATGCGCATGGCGGCGTCGGGCACCGACATGCCCATCTGCTGGGAATCGACGATGCGGCGGAATTCGGACCGAACCGGTTCGGGCGATTCGTTGGCGATCAGGCGGATCGCATCGTTGAGCGGCAGGCCGGACTTGACCGCGCGCACGATGATGTCGAGCGCGTTCGGAAATTCTTCCAGGAAGGCCTTGACGCGACGTGTGCGGCGAAACGACACGAACCAGCGCGGCAGGCCGAGGCCGCCCACCAGCAGGGCACCGGGCAGAGCCCATAGAGGCGCGCCGAGGAAAAAGAGAACGGCCGTCAGGATGATCCCGCAGACAGCGGAATAGATATAGAAACGCTCGATCGGAACCTGCATGCCGGCTTGGCGGATCTGAGTCTTCAGCGGCGGTTTCTTGACGTTGCGATCGTTGGTCTTCTGTTTCTCGTCGAGCTGCTTCAGCGAGTCCTGGACGTTTTTTCGCCGCTTGACCGCTTCCGCTGCGCGGTCGCGCGTCGCTTTCACCACCGACCGGTCGGTTTCGGCTGTCTTGACGGTCTGAAGCCGCTTGCCGGCCTGCTTCTCGTTGTCGATGCGCGTGAACAGAAAAGCATAGGCCACCGCGCCGGCGCTGAAGCCGGCAAGCACGATGAAAGCCAGTACGGTGGTGTCAATTCCGAACATCGACCTGGATCCCCAGGGCATTTCGCCGTTCCAATGAAACGGCGAACCGACCTATTTCTTCGTTTAGACGCAATTCCGGGCGGAAAACCGCTTCACACTTTTCCTGGAATTGCTTCAGACCTCCAGCTGCATCAGTCAGCGCGTTTCTCCATCGCCTCGAGCGCGTTGGCGAGGCGCTGTTCCTCGCCATAATAGCGGGCGCGGTCCCAGAAATGCGGACGGCCGATGCCTGTCGACACGTGCTCGCCGACCAGCCGGCCGCCGGCGTCTTCACCCTTGATGTTGTAGAGCACAAGATCCTGGGTGATGATGACGTCGCCTTCCATGCCGACCACCTCGGTGATGTGGGTGATGCGGCGCGAGCCGTCGCGCAGGCGGGCCGCCTGGATGATCACGTCGATCGAGCCGACGATGATCTCGCGCACCGTGCGCTGCGGCAGTGAATAACCGCCCATGGCGATCATCGATTCCATACGGTTGAGGCATTCGCGCGGGCTGTTCGAGTGGATCGTTCCCATCGAGCCGTCGTGACCGGTGTTCATCGCCTGCAGCAGGTCGAACACTTCCGGTCCGCGCACCTCGCCGACGATGATCCGCTCCGGCCGCATGCGCAGGCAGTTCTTGACCAGGTCGCGCATGGTCACCTCGCCCTCGCCCTCGAGATTGGGCGGCCGGGTTTCGAGACGGACCACATGCGGCTGCTGCAGCTGCAGTTCCGCCGAATCCTCGCAGGTGATGACGCGCTCCTCGCGGTCGATATAGTTGGTCAGGCAGTTGAGCAGCGTCGTCTTGCCGGAGCCTGTGCCGCCCGAGATGACGATGTTGCAGCGGACACGCCCGATAATCTTGAGAACCTCCGCGCCTTGCGGCGAGATGGCGCCGAACTTGACCAACTGGTCCAGCGTCAGCTTGTCCTTCTTGAATTTGCGGATGGTGAGCGCAGTGCCGTCGATCGAGAGCGGCGGCGCGATGACGTTGACGCGCGAGCCGTCGGGAAGGCGCGCGTCGCAGATCGGGCTCGATTCATCGACGCGGCGGCCGACCTGGCTGACGATGCGCTGGCAGATGTTGAGCAGCTGCTGGTTGTCGCGGAAGCGGACGCCGGTCTGCTCGACCCTGCCGTTGACTTCGATGTAGACGTTCTTGGAGCCGTTGACCATGATGTCGGCGATGTCGTCGCGGGCAAGCAGCGGCTCCAGCGGTCCATAGCCCAGAACGTCGTTGCAGATGTCCTCGAGCAGCTCTTCCTGCTCGGAAATCGACATTGCGAAGTTCTTGATCGCGATGATGTCGTTGACGATGTCGCGGATTTCCTCGCGTGCGCTCTCGGGATCGAGCTTGGCGAGCTGCGACAGGTCGATCGTGTCGATGAGCGCGGAGAAAACCTGGCTCTTGGTGTCGTAATAGGTTTCCGAGCGCTCGCGCTGGACCTTTCTTGGCGGCTCCGGCGCCATAGGCGGCGGCTCGACAGGACGGCGCGCCGGCGGGGCGGCGGGCGGGCTGGAGGTCGGCGCAGCCGGCCGCTCGGCCGTCATCGTCCCCGTCGAAGCGGGCGCGGCGGGAGCAGCTGCCGGCGGACGGAATTCGGGCGTTGCCCGGCTGCCGTCTTCTTTGCCTCTTTTACCAAACATGATCGACTACCCGATGCCGCTCAATCAGCGTCACTTCTTGTTGCGCGAGAGCTTGCCGAGGATCGAGCCCAGGCCTGCCTTCTTCTTTGCCTTGATTTCGCTGCGTCCGGTCAGCACATGCGCTATTTCATTGATGGTGGTGACGACCGGGCTCTTTGCGTCCATCTCGCTCAGCATACGGCCGTTGTTGGCGGCATTGCCGAACAGCAGCGGTTCGAAGTTGATCACGGCCATCGGCGTGATGCCGAGCGGTTCGGCGAAATCGGACGCCGCGATCTCGGGCCGTTTCGGTACCCCCGCCTGGTTGATGATCAGCTTCGGCGGAGGATCGTTCGGACGCAACCGCTTCAGCATGTCAACCATGTTCTTGGTGTTGCGAAGATTTGCGAGCTCAGGCGTGGCCGTGATGACGATCTCGTCCGCCTTGATCAGCGTGCTCTTCGTCCACCCACTCCAGACGTGAGGGACATCGAGGACCAGCAGAGGCGCGCTGCGCTGCGCTGTCTCTATGATCTGCGAGAAGGCCTCGGAGTCGAAATCATAGACGCGCTCGAGCGTGGAGGGAGCCGCGAGCAGCGACAGATGCTCGGCGCATTGCGCAAGCAGACGGTCGAGATAGACCTCGTCGACCCGCTCGGGCGAAAACACCGCCTCGGCGATGCCTTGCGCCGGATCCTGGTCGAAATTGATGTTGGCGGTGCCGAAGGCGAGATCGAGATCGGCGATGACGACTTCGGACTTGAACAGCGAAGACATAGCCCAGGCGACATTGTGAGCGATGGTCGACGAGCCGACGCCGCCCTTGGCGCCGATGAACGCGATCGACCGGCCGATCGGCTCCGATTCCGGATCGACGAAGATCGACGACACGACGCTGACGATGTCGGTCATCGAGACCGGCGCGATGACATATTCGGAAATACCGGACCGGATAAGCTCGCGATAGAGCCCGACATCATTGTAGTGCCCGATGACCACGACCTTGGAGGACGGATCGCAATATTCCGCGAGCTGGCCGAGTTGTTCGAGCAACTGCTGCGGTTCGCTGCGCGATTCCAGCAGGATGAGGTTCGGTGTCGGCGCGGACTGGTAGAACTCGATCGCGGTCGGGATGCCGCCCATATGGACCTTGAGATGGGCCTTGGCCATCCGGCGATCCTCGCCGGCGCGCTCGACGGGATTGGCGACCCCCTCGGTCTCGCAGAAGGCCTGGATCGAAATGCGCGGCACGGGACGCAGCGCCTGCATGGCGGCGATGTCCTGCTGCGAAAGGTCGCCGGTTTCCGCGGGCGTGTCGTAGGCAAGATTGCTCATCGTCATGCTCTTTCCGTGAGTGCTCTCTTCGTCGTCCGGCGCGGCTCAGTAGGTTACTTCCGAATTGCTGAGGAATTCGTTCGAAATGCCTCTCGAGCGATAAAGGTCGATTACTGCGCCCCGGTTCTCGGCATCGATATCGGACTGCTTGCGCGGCCCGAGCAGATCGTTGGGGTTGGCCACCTGGGCGGCGATGTTGTTCTGGTACGAGCAGCCGAAGTCGGCATAGTGCTTGTTCTCCGACGTCTCGGTCAGGTCGTCGGGCCAACGGCCGCATTTGTCGGTCTGGGCCCGCACCGCGACAAAGGCGACGCGCACTGGCGCCGACGCCTCGGGCACAGCCGACTGATAGGACGTCATGACGATACGATTGCGCTTGACGCCCGCCGCCATGGCGACCCGTGCGAAGTCGCGTCCCGCCACCAATGCCGCCACCTCGTTGGCCGAGCCTCGCGGGATTGCGATGGTCAGCGACGGGGCGGCTCCCTTGTCGTAGCCGTCGAGAAAACCGAGCAGCGTGTCGCGCTGCGCGCCGGTCATGCCGCGATCGCCGGCGCCGACCGGCAGGTCGATCTTCTGGTTCTTCTCGGCGATGACGATCGGATGGGTCGTGCGGTAATCGTCCGGTATCGACCCGACCGTAACGCTGTCGCGGTGCCAGTTGGCGCAGCCTGTGAGCGACGCTGCAAGCATGACCGCCAGTGCCGGGACCACCTGCCGACGGATCCTTGCGATACCGGATGCTGTCCGGACCGTCATGACCTTCGATGCTGACTTGGACATATCCGCATTCCCACTCATTTGTAGATGAAGCCCACGACACCGTGATAGCGGCCGGCTGGCCGGTCGGTCTGCATGGTGCCGTAGACGCGGTTGACGCGGCCGAGGAACATGGCGGCGCCATCGCTTGCCGCGTTGAAGTTGTCGTCCGGCTTGGCCAGGTCGTTGCGCGCCACCGGCCGCGTCAGATAGGGCGTGATGATGATGACGAGCTCGCTTTCGTTGCGCACGAAATCGCGGCTGCGAAACAGCGTGCCGAGGACGGGGATCTTTGCCAGGCCAGGCAAGCCGTTGACGGCCTGCCTGACGTCGTCGCGAACCAAGCCGGCGATCATCATGGACCCGCCCGAGGGCAGCTCGACTGTCGTATCCGCCAGGCGCTTTCGCAGCGACAGGACGTTCGTGCCGGGACTCGTCACGCCAGACGAGAGCGACACGGATCCTTCGGTCGTCGGCTCTGAAACCGCGGTTCTGACCTTCAGGCTGATGCGGCCGGGAGACAGCACCACCGGCTGGAATTCCAGCCCGATACCGTACTCGATCTTATCGATCGAATAGTTCCTCAAACCAGTCTGATTGTCGGAGGACACGTTGGCGGAAACACCCGACACCATATTGTATTCGCCGCCCACCTTGAAGGTGGCCTTTTCGCCGGACACAGCCGTCAAGGTCGGTTCAGCCAGTGTCTTCATGACCCCCGACTGTTCCATGGCGTTGATGTAGGCCATCAGTGACGAGTTGCCGATGCTTAGGCCCGAATTCGACAGTTGCTTGCCCAAGCCCATGAAATTGTCGCTGATCGCGCCGTAGCTGATGCCGTTGCTGCCGCCGTTGCCCACCATATTGACGCCGAGCTGCTTCATCACCGAGCGGCTGACCTCGGCGACGGTCACCTTGAGCGTTACCTGATCGTCGCCGATGATCTGCAGGAGGTTGACGATCTTGGAGGTCCGGCGCTCCTGGTCGGGATTGTTGATGTCGACGCCGCCATTGACGGAGCCGCCGGCGGCAGTCTGCGAATATTGACCCGTCGTCGCTTCACCGCCGGACACGAAAATGGTTGCGAGGTCGACGGCGCGCTTGGCATCGAGCGGCGTGTCGACCATGCCAGTCAGGACGACGTTGTCGTTGAGAAGCTCGACCTTGATCTGCGAGGACGGGAGGAAGCGCTTGAGATAGTCTTCCAGCCCTGCGACGTCGCGCTCGACGGCCAGATCCAGGCTGACGATCTGCTCGCCATTGGGGCCGAAAACAAAGATGTTGGTTTCACCGACCGCCTTGCCGAACAGGTAGATGCGCCGCGCCGTGCGGGTCACGGCATCGGCAACCGCCGGATTGGCGACGAGGATATCATAGGCGTCGCTCGGCAGGTCGATGACCACGGATTTGTTGAGGCCGAGCTTGACGCGCTGCGTGGCGACGGAAGCCGAGACGCCGGCGCCCGCGGCTTTGGCTTCGACCAGTCCCGGGGCGCCGGTGCCGAGCAGGAGAAAACCGATCGCCGCGGCGGCCAGGAAGGGCAGCAGTTTACCGTTTGGCCTCATTTCCTTGCTCCCACCTCGGAAACCTCGCCGGACTTGATCAGCCGCACGGTTCCGCGTCGGCCGTTGCCACTGACCAGATAGTCGGCTTCGTCCGTATTCTTTTCATGGATGTCGGTGATCGGGCGCAGCGCCAGCGTCAGGCGGTCCGCCATCTGCTGCGCCACGGTGATGATCTCGGCCTGCTGCGGCGTCAGCTCCAGCGTCGCGGTCTGGCCGACCCTGGTCTTCTTGCCTTCCTCGTCTTCCTGGATGGTCTGGTCGATGGCCAGCACGCGGATGTTCTTGAGGATCGTCTCGGTGTTGAAGCCGCTGCCGCCGTTGCCGGTGTCGGCGCGGCGGGTCATGATGACGTCGACGAAGTCGTTGGGCAGGATGAAGCCGCCGGCGGACGTGTCGGCCGATATCGCGGTCGCGACAGCGCGCGTGCCGGAAGGCAGGATCGACGACATGAAGCTCTGTCCCTCGCCGACCAGCTTGGAGCGCCGCAACGGCTCGCCGGTATACATGGCTACGCGGGCGACCGAGCCCTTGAGCTTTTCGACCGCGTCAGGCTCGGCGGCGCGCGTGATGAAGTTGGCGTTGACGCCATCGGCCGGCCATTCTTCCCAGCTGATGTTGGTGCCGAGCTGGCTGCCCATCGACACGTCACCGGAAAGCACCAGCACATCCTGCAATGCGATCGCCGGTTGCTTGGGCGCATCGACAACGACCTGAGGCGGCGGCGCCACGACCATGTTCTTCGCCACATAGCCCGCGCCACCCGCCGCGACCGCAGCCACGCCCAGAATAATCAATCGGGATGCTGGCATTCGTCCGAAACCCTTCGCCTCAAGGCAAACCACCTCGCCAGGCCGGACTTTGCAGCTGCAATCGTCAAAACAAGGTTAATGTAATGCTTACGATCGTGATTAATTTAAGGTTTACTCAAATTCGACTGAACGGCCTGTCCTTAACGAATAAAGGCGGCAGTGCCGCCTTCAAGGAGCGATGCCAAGGGGCGCGGGACTCAAGTCGTGAGCCTTTCCAGCGCCCAGACCATCAGCGATGAATCCGGAAAGGTGATCAGTCCGCCGAGTCCGAGCGCGATGCCATATGGGACGCCGACGCTCTCATCGGCGAAATAGCGCAAGAAGCGGCTGTGGCCGGTATACGCCGCCAGCGGCGACTTCCTGTAAACCAAGATGGCAACGGTCAGCAGGCCGCCGATGAAAGCCGACGTCACCAGATATCCGACAAGATTGATGTCGAGGCCCATCCAGACGGCCGTCGCGGCCAGAAGCTTGGCATCGCCGCCGCCCATGCCGCCGAGCGCAAAGAGGCCAAATGTCACCGCGAGCACCACGGCGCCCGCCGCGAAATGCCAAGCGTAGCTTGTCCAATCCATGCCGGTGAGAGGAGCGACCAGCGCGAAAGTCGCCAGCAAAATAACGGGTACACGGTTGGCGATCGTCATCGAAAGCGTGTCCGATATGGCTGCATACAACATGCAGAAGGGGAAGACGACGAAGATGGCAGCTTCGATCATGGACGCGAGGCCTGCGGTGAAAATCTTGCCGCCAGTCTAGGCGGGTTCGATTAATGATTGATGTCGGTTGGATGTTCAAATCGCCGGTGACGGCGGGCCGGAAAGCTTCTCGCATTTTTCCCGGGATCGCTCTAACGCAGAAGGGCCGCCGGAGGGCGGCCCTTCATTTGTCGAAAGGCGACGCTGCCTAGCCTATTACGGCGTAGCCGGGGCAGCCGCGCCAGCACCGTTGAGGGTCGCGGCGATGTTGGCGAACTTGGCGTTCAGCGCGCCGCCGAGCTGGGTAGCGCCAACCATGATGGCGAGCGCGATGAGAGCGGCGATCAGACCGTATTCGATGGCGGTCGCGCCGGATTCGTCCTTCACGAAACGTGCAATGAGGTTAGACATTCGAGAGCTCCTACTCCACGTGTTACAGCACTTCCGTCAACTTTTCTCTTGCGGTTGATCGGATGCTGCAAATCTATGGAGAAGCCGTTTCGATCGGCTTAATAAACAGCCTTACCGATTCCTTTCCGGTGGCGAACGCGCTGTGTGGTTAACCGTGGCCTAAACATCGCCAGCCAGCTCGGCCTCCCGGAAACCGGCGCTTGTGCAATATTCCTAAAACAGTAAGCACCACCGACGCATGATGCGCCACGCGAGCCGATCCTTAATCATGGCCAGGCCCGGCTTAACCGTTGGTTCACCAATCTCGTTCATGTTCCGTTGAAGAATCTGCCCGCCGGGAGCGCTTCAATGACGTTGTCGAGATCGCTGTTTCCAGTCGCCGCGCTGCTGGCAACTGCCGCCTTGGTCATGCCGGCCAGGGCCGGGGCGGGTATAGAAGTCACCATGAACCAGGCCAAGATCGTCAAATTGTCACGCGCGGCCGACACGGTCGTCATCGGCAATCCGGCGATCGCCGACGCCGCCGTGCAGGACGCCTCGACCATCGTCCTCACCGGCAAGGGCTTCGGTGTCACCAATATGGTCGTGCTCGATTCGGACGGCAGCCCGATCGTCGATGAACAGGTGACCGTCGTGCGACAAGCCGCCTCCTCGGTGCGCATCTACAGACGCGCCGAAGTCCAGACCATGTCCTGCACGCCCTATTGCGAGAGCGCGTTCAAGAGCGAGGCCGAGAAGGCTTCCGAAGCCGAAATGAGCGCCGGTCACTGAGCCCTGCGAGCGCGAACCCACGGGCATTAAAGACAGCTTAAAGCTTGCCCGACGAATTTAACGATCATCCAAACCGGAACTCAATGGGTTTTCGCTAACCTTGCCGCCGGTACCGCAAAGGCGATCGGCAGGAACTTTGATATGAGCAAGGATGCCTCATCCGGCAACGGCATGGACAGCAAGGCGCGCGCCAAAGCCCACCCCGGCTTCTTCAGCGACAGGCGCGGCAGCACGGCGATGGAATTCGCGATGCTTGCCATCCCGTTCGCGCTTCTCGTCTTCGCCATCCTCGAGAGCTGCATCTCGTTCGCCGGCCAGGAGGTGATGGCCAACGTCACCGACGATGTCGCCCGCCAGTTGCGCACCGGGCAGCTTCAGCAGAACAACGTCACCGAAGCCTCGATCAAGCAACTGATCTGCAATCGCCTGCAAATCATGGTTTCCAACAACTGCACCGATACCGGGCCAAATGCTCCACTGCTGGTCGATCTGCGCGAATATTCGAGCTTCGCGGACGCCGCGACGGCGGGTTTCAAGATCGTGAGCGGCGATATCGTGCTGACGCAGGGCGCGAACACGATGTCTCCTACCGTCTCGCCCGGACTGGCGGAATCCATCAACATGCTGCGGGTGTTCTACAAATGGCCGGTGATGACCGATTTCCTGGCCAAATCGATGGCAAATCTGAAGGACAGCAAAACGCTGCATTTCGCGTCCGTGACCTGGCAGAACGAACCGTTCGACGACAATTGAGACTGCTCGACAGCTAAGCCGCGGGCGTGGAGGACGATATGCATAGTGCGGGGGCACTCCGGAGGATTTTGGCGAGGATGGAGCGGTTTTGCCGCGATCGCCGCGGCGTCGCGGCGATCGAGTTCGCGTTCATCGTGCCGGTGCTCCTCATCATGTATTTCATCACGATGGAGGCCTCGCAGGCCATCGAGACCAGCAAGAAGGTCAGCCGCATCGGCAGCATGGTCGCGGACCTCGTCACCCAACAGCAGACCGTCGTGAAGGCGAATCTCGATGCAATGATGAAGATCGGCACATCGACGCTGCAGCCTTACAATCGTTCATTGCCGACGATCATCATCACAGGCATACAGATCACCGACGAAGCATCGCCGAGGGTGCAGGTTGCATGGTCGCGCAAGGTGGTGGGCACTACCTACAGCGCCGATGCGGCCGTCAACGCGACCACCACGGTGCCGGCGACGCTGATAATCCGCAACACCTTCCTGGTCCGCGTGGAGAGCGACCTCGGCTACAAGCCGATCATCACCTGGTCCGCCAGCAATTCGCAGACGCTCGGGCTGACCTCCGCCTTCAACAACATATCGATGAGCGAAACCTATTATCTAAGGCCGCGCCGGAGTCCGACGATTCCCTGCAGCGACTGCTGACACGCTATTCCTGCCCTGCCGTTTCCTGCCGCACGATCGCCACGGCCATCGCATAGTCCTTCCGCGCGGCCGGCCTGAAACCGCCGGAATGCGCGCCCTCCAGCAGATCGTACACATCGGGCGTCTGGGACCTGAGATTGGTCAGAAAGACCGTCAGTCGTCGCTTTGCCTCCGGATCGAGATCGCTGCGGACGGCGTGCGGGCCATAGCGCAACAGGCCCGAGGTCCATAACACCCGAAGCGACGCCTCGGGGATGCCGGCAGCCTCCAGCCGCGCGACGGTGCCCTCGGAACGGGCGGACCGGCCATCGGCATCGGCCGGTTCCCAGCCGAACAGGGCGTCCGCTTCGCCGCCGCTCAGCATCGTTTCGGCCGCGGTGGCCGAAGCCGCGCGCGCCAGGAAGGGCGAATCCCGCGCGATCTTGACGCCTTCGGCCGACAGCGCCGCCATCGGCAGCAGCGCGCCGCCGACATTCTCGACCGGCGCAATCGCGATCCGGTGCGAAGCGATCGCCGCAAGGTCCGGAAGCCTGCCGTCGCGCGTCACCAGGACGGAACGGATGCCGACGGCGCCGTCGGCATCGACCGGCGCCACCAGCGGTTCGACGCAGCCGCAGCGCTCCGAGGCCGTGGCATAGGCAAGAGCCGAATAGACCGCATATTGCACGCGCCCGCTCGCCTGCGCCTCGATCAGCGCCGCGTAGTCGCGCGCAACGACGAACTCGACCTTCATGCCGAGCGCATTGGCATAGGCGTCGGTCAGGCGCGCGAGCCCGGGGACGGTGTTGCCGCCGCCCGGTTCGGCAACGACGCCGATGCGGAACGTGCCGATGTCGTCACGCCAGTCGGCGCGTGCCGGCCCGGCGGCGGCGCCGAACGCCGCGAGAGCGGCCGCGCACATTTTCACGGCCTGCCTTGCCGCGGTTCTGCCGCGCCTTGCCATACCTGCTTCGCTCCCGCCGCATCCGCGTCTCGCCGCAACTATGGCGCCAAGCCGTTGCGGTTTGGTTTCCGATTTGCCAAGGCTGCCGGGGAACCTTATGTCTGGCAACCAGGACTGACAACAAAGATACCCATGGCGCGCGCGTTCCTGTTCGTTCTCGATTCTTTCGGCATCGGCGGCGCGGCCGACGCAGAACGCTATGGCGATGCCGGAGCCGACACGTTCGGACATATTTTTCAGGCCTGCGCCGATGGTCGCGCCGATCGGGAAGGTTTGCGCAACGGGCCGCTGGCCGTGCCCAACATGATGTCGCTCGGTCTTGGCCGAGCGGCGCAGACGGCGACCGGGCTCACGTTCGACGTCGATACGCCGTTGCTTGCCTCGTCCTTCCACGGGGCCGCCCAGGAAGTGTCGAGCGGCAAGGATACGCCCTCCGGCCACTGGGAAATCGCCGGCCTGCCGGTGCGCTTCGACTGGGGCTATTTCCCCGACACCGTGCCTGCCTTTCCGGCCGAACTGACCGAAGCGATCATCCGCGAAGGCAAGGTGCCGGGAATCCTCGGCAATTGCCATGCACCCGGAACCGAGATCATCGAACGGCTCGGCGAAGAGCATATCCGCACCGGCAAACCGATCTGCTACACGTCGGTCGATTCCGTGCTGCAGATCGCCGCGCATGAAACGCATTTCGGCCTGGAGCGGCTTTATGAGCTTTGCCTCACGGTGCGTCGGCTGGTGGATCCGCTCAAGATCGGGCGCGTGATCGCGCGACCTTTCGTGGGCGAGACGCCCGTCACCTTCCAGCGCACCCACAACCGCCGCGACTATGCGGTGCCGCCGCCGGAGCCGACCCTGCTCGACCGGCTGACCGGGCGCGGCAGCAAGGTCATCGCCGTCGGCAAGATCGGCGACATCTTCGCCCATCGCGGCATTTCGGAAGTGCGCAAGGCCGGCGGCAACATGGCGA
The DNA here is from genome assembly GCF_006439555.1 of Mesorhizobium sp. B3-1-6. Lineage (NCBI taxonomy): Bacteria > Pseudomonadati > Pseudomonadota > Alphaproteobacteria > Hyphomicrobiales > Phyllobacteriaceae > Mesorhizobium > Mesorhizobium sp. B3-1-6. The sequence goes on from NZ_VFTM01000016.1 coordinate 50,136, forward strand.
TGTTCGACAAGGCGCTCGGCGCGATGGACGAAGCCGGCGACGGCGACCTGGTCTTTGCCAATTTCGTCGATTTCGATACCGAGTTCGGTCACCGGCGCGACGTCGCCGGCTATGCCGGCGCGCTCGAGGCGTTCGACCGTCGGCTGCCGGAGGCGCTGTCGCGCATCGGGCCAGGCGACCTCCTGATCCTCACCGCCGACCATGGCAACGATCCGACCTGGCGCGGCACCGACCATACGCGCGAACGCGTTCCGGTGATCGGCACGGGGCCGGAGCTGACGGGCGGCGACATCGGGCTCAGGCCGACCTTCGCCGATATCGGCGAAACCGTCGCGGACCATCTCGGCCTGGCGGCCGGTCGCCACGGAACATCCTTCCTCGCAACGATAGGCGGCCATGCCTGAGCTGCCCGAAGTCGAAACCGTCCGGCGCGGGCTGCAGCCGGTCTTGGAACGAGCGCGGCTCGTCAAGGTCGAGGCGCGCAGGCCCGACCTTCGCTTTCCTTTTCCCGAACGCTTTTCGGAGCGGCTTACCGGCAAGACCGTGACGGCGCTTGGCCGGCGCGCCAAATACCTGACGATGCATATCGAGAACGGCCCGGTTCTGATCTGTCATCTCGGCATGTCGGGATCGTTCCGCGTCGAAGCCGCCGCGGGCAGCGACATCCCCGGCGCCTTCCACCACGAGCGCTCGAAAAGCGCCGCGCACGACCATGTCGTGTTCGACGTCGTCTCGCCGAAGCACGAGCGCTCCCGCGTCATCTTCAACGACCCGCGGCGCTTCGGCTTCATGCTGTTTGCCGAAGGAGCGCCGGACACGCATCCGATGCTGGCTGGGCTCGGCATCGAGCCGACCGGCAACGCGCTCGACGGTCCCCTGCTCGCCTCGCTTCTGAAGGATCGCAGATCGCCGCTCAAGGCGGCACTGCTCGATCAGCGTCTGATCGCCGGACTCGGCAATATATATGTGGCGGAGGCCTTGTGGCGCGCCGGCCTCTCGCCGCTGCGCGAAGCCGGCACCATCGCCGGGTCGGCCAAGAAGGCGAAAGAGCAAAGCGCGCGCCTTGCCGAGGCGATCCGCTCGGTCATCGCCGACGCGATCGCCGCAGGCGGCTCCTCGCTGCGCGACTATGTCCAGGCCGACGGATCGCTCGGCTATTTCCAGCATTCCTTCGCGGTCTACGATCGCGAGGGCGAGCCATGTCCGAAACCGGGCTGCCGCGGCCACATCGAGCGCGTCGTGCAAAGCGGCCGCTCGACCTTCTATTGCCGGACCTGTCAGCGGTGAGCTAGGAACGGTGTCGATCATCCCACTGCCGCGGAAGGAAGCGAACCATGGCCCATGAAACCATTATCGTCGAGACACGCGGCAAGGTCGGACTGATCACGCTGAACCGGTCCAAGGCGCTCAATGCGCTGAATTCGCAAGTCCTTGCGGAGGTCGTGGCGGCGGCGAGCGCGTTCAATGCCGATCCCGGGATCGGCGCGATGGTGCTTGCCGGCTCGGAAAAGGCGTTTGCCGCCGGCGCCGACATCAAGGAAATGCAGGCGATATCCTTCGCCGACGCCTACACGCAGGACTTCTTCGTCGGCTGGGAGGAATTCACGCGCACGCGCAAGCCAATCATCGCGGCGGTTGCGGGCTACGCGCTCGGCGGCGGCTGCGAATTGGCCATGATGTGCGACTTCATCATCGCCGGCGACAATGCCAAGTTCGGCCAGCCCGAAATCACGCTCGGCGTCATGCCGGGCATGGGCGGATCGCAGCGGCTTACTCGTTTTGTCGGCAAGTCGAAGGCGATGGACATGTGCCTGACCGGGCGGATGATGGATGCGGCCGAAGCCGAGCGCAGCGGGCTGGTATCGCGCGTGGTACCGGTCGCCGAACTGCTCGACGAGGCGCTGAAGGCGGCGGCCAAGATCGCCGAGTTCTCGCTGCCGTCGGTCATGATGACCAAGGAGGCCGTCAACCGCGCCTACGAGACGACGCTTGCCGAAGGGCTGCGCTTCGAGCGGCGCCTGTTCCATTCGCTGTTCGCGCTCGATGATCAGAAGGAAGGCATGGCCGCCTTCGTCGAGAAGCGGAAGCCGAATTTCACCAACCGCTAGGGCACGTTGCCGAATGACTGAAGGCGGGTCATGGCGTGATGCGCTTTCGGTCTCCAAAAAGACCGCCAAGTGGCGTTGACGCGCCGGAAAAGCTGAACTATAAGCCGCACCAACCGAGGCGGCCCTGTGGCTGCCCGTTTGTTTTTTGCGCCCTGCGGCACCCCGCTGGCGCCCACCAGATCGGAAGAGAGGCATCATGGCCAATACGTCTTCGGCCAAAAAGGCAACGCGCAAGATCGCCCGCCGCGCGGCGGTCAACAAGAACCGTCGCTCGCGTGTCCGCACCTATGTGCGCCAGGTCGAAGAGGCGCTGGCCGCCGGCGACAAGGCCGCGGCGGTGGCAGCCTTCAAGGCGGCGGAGCCGGAGTTGATGCGCGCCGCCACCAAGGGCGTCGTCCATAAGAACACAGCTTCCCGCAAGGTTTCGCGGCTTGCCCAGCGGGTCAAGACGCTGTCGGCCTGACCGACTTAATCCTTAATCAACCGATGTTGAACCCGGTCGCACAGGCCGGGTTTTTTCGTTTGCCGGCAAGTACTTAAAAAAATTGCTCGCAAGCAACGCTTGCGACGTGATTCCAATGCCAGTAATGTTTTGCCGGCATATTCAACGCCGCTGATACCGGCACGCCCTCCCCGCGGCAACTGCCCAAATTTGCCTGGCAAAAAATCTGCAGTTTTTTCAAAGACTTACAGCCGGTCATCCACAGCTTGTTCAACTCAAGATCGAGCGGCGGGGGAGAAGTAGCTGTCAAGAGAATTATTTCAGAATATTTCGTTTCGGGCGGCCTTTTTCATATTCGCCGGAAAAGGGTTTGAATCACAATGGCTTTGTCAAAATGTGCCGTCGCAGCACCCGATTTCAAGCCCCGTCTGGTAACCAGATTCGTTAAAAAACCGTTAGATGTGGCCTTGCCCTATCCACAGCGATTTCGGTAATGTCCATCCATCGAAGGGACGGGCTGTAGCCCCTGACCCAGCCTGAATCGGCCAGCACAAAATGGCAGAATTCATGACGTGGAGCAATTCCGCGTTCGGCTTGGTTTGTCTCTTCGGTGCGGGTAGGGGACTGGCGTAATTGTACATGGCAGTCGATGTCTCGCCGGCGTTTTCGCCGGAGGGTGACGTATTGCCTTGTCGTTGTCGGAGGCCGGCGTGCGGAGCCGGCAGTTGGTTCCTTACGCGAGTTGCGACGATCGTTGCCGGCGGCGGCAGCGGCATCGCGGCGAAATGAGGTCGCCGGACCAAGGATGCAGGAGGCGCATCCCCGGTGGAAAAGGGTACGAGAAGACAAGGAACTTTGATCATGCAAAGCGGCATCGAGAGGGAGCTAGCGGGCGAGCTTCCATTTCCAGCAACTTTTGTCGGAGGGGGCGACGTGGCGGCATCCAGCGACGCGGAACAGAAGTTCGAACGGGTCAAGACCCAGCTGAAGGCGCGTCTTGGGGCCGAGGTCTATTCGAGCTGGTTCGGTCGCATGAAGGTCGCCGAGGCCTCCCGCGGCATTATCCGCATCTCGGTGCCTACGGCCTTCCTGAGGTCCTGGATCAACGGCCATTATCTCGAGCTTATCGCGGAGCTGTGGCGGCATGAGGATCCCGACATCCTCAAGATCGAGATCGTCGTGCGCACCGCGACGCGGCAGGGGCGCAACCCTGTCGAGCCGGAAATCGCGCCGGCGCGCAAGATGACCAAGCAAACGCATACCGCGCTCGCCAACGGCACCGCGAGCGCCGGGCGCGTGGAACAACGGGCGCCGGCGCCCCGCCAGGGCGCGTCCGCGGAACCGGAGTTCCGCCACAATGTGCTGGGGTCGCCGCTTGACCCGCGTTACACGTTCGCCTCCTTTATCGAAGGGCCGTCGAACAGGGTGGCCTTCGCCGCGGCCAGGGCGGTGGCGGAATCGCAGTCGAGCGCGGTGCGCTTCAACCCGCTTTTCCTGCATGCGACCGTCGGGCTCGGCAAGACGCACCTCCTGCAAGCGATCGCCGCTGAATCGCTGCGGCACAACCCGAAGTCGCGCGTCGTCTATCTGACGGCGGAATATTTCATGTGGCGCTTCGCCACCGCGATCCGCGACAACAACGCGCTGACTCTGAAGGAGCAGCTGCGCGACATCGATCTCTTGATCATCGACGACATGCAGTTCCTGCAGGGCAAGTCGATCCAGCACGAATTCTGCCACCTCATCAACATGCTGCTCGACAGCGCCAAGCAGGTGGTGGTCGCGGCCGACCGGCCGCCCTCGGAACTGGAATCGCTGGAGCCGCGCGTGCGTTCGCGCCTCAATGGCGGCGTGGCGCTGGAAATGTCGGCGCCGGATTTCGCGATGCGGCTCGGCATGCTGAAACTGCGCCGCGCCACCACCAAGACCGACGACACCTCGCTCGACATCTCGGACGAGATCCTGGAGCATGTCGCGCGCACGGTGACCGGCAGCGGGCGCGAGCTCGAAGGCGCCTTCAACCAGCTTCTGTTCCGCCAGTCCTTCGAGCCGCAGATCACCATCGACCGCATCGACGAGATTCTCGGCCACATCTACCGCTCCGGCGAGCCGAAGCGGGTGCGCATCGAGGACATCCAGCGCATCGTGGCGCGCCACTACAACGTGTCGAAGACGGAGCTTCTGTCCAACCGGCGCACGCGCACCATCGTCAAGCCGAGGCAGGTGGCGATGTATCTGTCGAAAGTGATGACGCCGCGCTCATTGCCGGAGATCGGGCGCCGGTTCGGCGGCCGCGACCACACGACCGTGCTGCATGCCGTGCGCAAGATCGAGGACCTTTCGGGCGGGGACAACACGTTGGCGCAGGAACTCGAACTGCTCAGAAGGCTGATCAACGACCAGGCCTGAAGGGGCGCAGAAATAATCGGCGACGCGCTTCGCCGGCTTTATCCCCAGAAAGCCCGCGCTGCCGGCCGGAACCGGTGCCGCGGGCTTGCGTTCGCAGGCTTTTTACTGTCAGCTTACACAGATTCTGAAAGCCTTTCAGGGCTTTCGCGGGATGCCGCCTGCCGGTGACCCGTTCATTCATTGAAGCGAGCCTGTTTCGTCATGCGTGTTATCCTGGAACGGTCAAATCTCTTGAAGTCCCTCAACCACGTCCACCGCGTGGTCGAGCGGCGCAACACCATACCGATCCTGTCCAACGTGCTGCTCAGCGCCGAGGGCGCCAGCCTCGAGATGAAGGCCACCGACCTCGACCTTGAGGTGACGGAAGCGACGCCCGCCAAGGTCGAGCGCGGCGGCGCAACGACGGTGCCGGCGCATCTGCTCTACGACATCGTGCGCAAGCTTTCCGACGGCGCCGAGGTGATGCTGAAGACGGACGAGGACGGCAACGCGATGACCGTCACCTCCGGTCGTTCGAGCTTCCGTCTGCAGTGCCTGCCGCAATCCGATTTCCCGGAGCTTTCGGCCGGTTCGTTCTCGCATATCTTCCGGCTGGAATCGGCGGCGCTCAAGGGCCTGATCGACAAGACCCAATTCGCCATCTCCACCGAAGAGACGCGCTATTATCTCAACGGCATCTTCCTGCACACGCATGAGGTGGGCGGCAAATTGAAACTGCGCTCGGTGGCGACCGACGGGCATCGCCTGGCGCGGGCCGAGATCGACGCGCCGGCAGGCTCCGAAGGCATGCCCGGCATCATCATTCCGCGCAAGACGGTGAGCGAGCTGCAGAAGCTGGTCGACGACCCCGACGTGGCTGTGACCACGGAGCTGTCGGACACCAAGATCCGCTTCACCATCGGCAGCGTCGTTTTGACCTCGAAGCTGATCGACGGCACCTTCCCCGACTATCAGCGCGTCATTCCGACCGGCAACGACAAGAAGCTGATCATCGACCGGCAGAGCTTCGCCGCGGCGGTAGACCGCGTTTCGACCATTTCCTCCGAACGCGGCCGGGCGGTGAAGCTTTCGATCAATGAGGGCCAGGTAACGCTCGCGGTCAACAATCCGGATTCGGGCAGCGCCACCGAGGAACTGGCGGCCGACTATTCGTCGGACCCGATCGAGATCGGCTTCAACGCCAAATACCTGCTCGACGTCGCGGCCCAGCTCACCGGCTCGGAAGCCAAGTTCATGCTGGCCGATGCCGGTTCGCCGACGCTGATCCACGACATGGCCGACGAAACGGCGCTCTACGTGCTAATGCCGATGCGGGTCTAGGTTCGGCACGGACATATATGTCGTCGTGACCGCGGATGCGAAACAGCTTCGGCAACAGAGCTATTTAAGTAAGCTATCACTTACAAATTTCCGTAACTACGCGGCGCTCTCGCTTGAACTTGCGCCCGGCGCGGTGGTGCTGTCGGGCGACAATGGCGCCGGCAAGACCAATCTCCTGGAAGCGATCTCGTTCCTGACGCCGGGCCGTGGCCTGCGCCGCGCGCCCTATGGCGATGTGGCGCGCGAAGGCGGCGACGGCGGCTTCGCCTTGCATGCTCGCATCGAGGGACCCGAGGGACAGGTGGAGATCGGCACCGGAATTTCCGGCGGCGACGCCGCCGGTGAAGGCGGCAGGAAGGTGCGGATCAACGGCGCGCCGGTGCGATCGGCCGAGGATATGCTGGAATGGCTGCGGGTCGTGTGGCTGACACCGGCGATGGACGGGCTGTTCCCTGGACCGGCGGCGGACCGCCGCCGCTTCCTCGACCGGCTGGTGCTGGCGATCGACCCCGGCCACGGCCAGCGCGCGCTCGACTATGAGAAGGCCATGCGTAGCCGTAACCGCTTGCTTACCGAAGGTTCCCGCGACGGCGCCTGGTTCGACGCGATCGAGACGCAGATGGCCGAAACCGGGGTGGCGATCGCCGCGGCGCGGGCCGAGCTGGTGCGTCTGCTTGCCGCCATGATCGACAGGTTGCCTGGCGGCGGGCCGTTTCCGCAGGCCGACATCAGCCTTGCCGGTGATCTGGAGAGCGAGGTCGCCGTCGCGCCGGCCGTCGATGTCGAGGAGCATTTCCGCCGCGCGCTTGCCAACGGCCGCGAGCGCGACCGCGCCGCCGGCCGCACGCTGGACGGCCCGCATCGTTCCGATCTCGTGGTCCGGCATCGGCCGAAGTCGATGCCGGCAGAGCTCTGTTCGACCGGCGAGCAGAAGGCGCTGCTGGTCGGCATCGTGCTGTCGCATGCCAGGCTGACCGGCGAGATGTCGGGCTTGACCCCAATCCTTCTCCTAGACGAGATCGCCGCGCATCTCGACGCGGGCCGGCGCGCGGCGCTGTTCTCCATCCTGGAGGAGTTGAATTGCCAGGCCTTCATGACAGGCACGGATGCCGCGCTGTTTTCCAGCCTTGAGGGCAGAGCGCAGTTCCTGACGGTCGATCACGGCAGCGTCGGCGTGACCGGGTGATCTCTTGAAGAACCCGGCTTCGGCTTGCGCTGCGGGACAAGGCTTTGCCTTGCCCGTACGTGACAAGGTTTTGCACCGGCTATAAGGTCTAGCCATGACCAATGCCGCGCTGACCGACGAAGAGCTCGAACGCTACGCCCGCCACATCGTGCTGCCCGAGATCGGCGGCCCCGGCCAGCAGAAGCTGAAACGGGCCCGGGTACTGGTGATCGGCGCCGGCGGGCTCGGCGCGCCGGTGCTCGAATATCTTGCCGCCGCCGGTGTCGGCACGCTCGGTATCGTCGATGACGACACGGTCTCCTTGTCCAACCTGCAACGGCAGGTGATTCATGGAAGCGACACGATCGGCATGGCCAAGACCGACAGCGCACGGGAAGCGATCATGCGCATCAACCCCAACGTCACGGTGGAATCGCATCGCCTGAGGCTGACGGAAGCGAACGCCCAGGCCCTCGTCGCCCGCTACGATGTCGTCATCGACGGCTCCGACAATTTCGAAACGCGCTACGCGGTCGCCGATGCCTGCGCCGGCGAGAAGAAACCCCTCGTCACCGCGGCCGTCGGCCGCTTCGACGGCTCGGTGACGGTGCTGAAGCCGTTCGAGGCCGGCGCCGACGGCAAGCGCAATCCGAGCTATCGCGACCTGTTCCCGGAAGCGCCGCCGGAAGGGCTGGTGCCGTCCTGCGCCGTCGCCGGCATCGTCGGCGCGCTGACGGGCGTCGTCGGCACGCTGGAGGCGATGGAGGCGATCAAGCTGATCACCGGCATAGGCGAGCCGCTGATCGGCCGGCTGCTGCTCTATGACGGGCTCACGGCCCGCTTCGACACCATCCGCTACAAGGCCGTGTAAGCATGGACCAGATCGTCGGCATCTCCATAATTCGCCTTGCCGCGGATTTCGACCAATGGGGCGACTTGCTCGCGCTGATTCGGCGCGCTTTTGCCTATATGGACGGGGTCATAGACCCGCCGTCATCGGCGTATCTTTTAACCGCCAAGGCGCTTGGCGAGAAGGCGAAGCGGGAGACGGGGTTTCTGGCCGTCGAGAACGGCCGCATCGTCGGCTGCGTCTTCGCGCTGGAACGGTCGCAAGATTTCTATGTCGGCAAGCTCGCCGTCGAGCCACGGCTTCAGGGCCAAGGCATTGGAACCCGGCTGATGCGGGCGGTCGAGAATCTTGCCCGCAAGCGCGGCAAGGACGCGATCGAGCTTCAGACCCGTATCGAACTGACCGCAAACCATGCGGCCTTCGCCCGGCTCGGCTTTGGCGAGACCGCGCGCACGGCGCATGCGGGCTATGACAGGCCAACCTCCGTCACCATGTGCAAGGTGCTGTCTTGAGCCTCGCACTTAGCCCGCAAGAACAGGTGATCGCCGCCGGCCAGGATGGCGCGGCAATTGCGATGCGCATCGTCGCCGAAAGCGCCCGCCTGCTCGGCGCGCCGCGGCTCATCCCGATCGCTTCCACCCATATCGACGGGGCGCTTTACCACGGCGATTCCGGTACCTTGTTCGCCGAGCGGCTGGTCGAAGGCGGCGCGAAGGTCGCGGTGCGCTCGACGCTCAATGTCGGAGCGCTCGACCTTATGGGATGCTCGCGCATCCGCCTCGAAGAGCCGCGGCGCGGCATGGCGCGGCGGATGATGGAGGCCTATCGCAAGCTCGGCTGCGAGCAGAGCTGGACCTGCGCCCCCTACCAGGCCGGACACAGGCCCGCGCTCGGCAGCGACGTCGCCTGGGGTGAGTCCAACGCGGTCGTCTTCTGCAATTCGGTGCTGGGCGCGCGCACCAACCGCTATGGCGACTTTCTGGACATTGCCTGCGCGATTGTCGGCCGCGCGCCTGACTATGGCCTGCACCGGCCTGATAACCGCCGGGCGCGGCTTGTCTTCGATGTCTCGAGCCTGTCGCCATCCTTCCTCGCCTCGGAGATCGCATGGCCGGTGCTGGGCAGCCTCTATGGCCGCGAGGTGGGCAATGCGATCGGTGTCGTCAGAGGCGTGACCGGTCATCCCGGCGAGGACGCGTTGAAGGCCTTCGGCGCGGCGGCAGCCTCGTCCGGCGCGGTCGGCCTGTTCCACATTGCCGGCGTGACGCCCGAGGCATCCGACGTCGAAACCATCCTGGCCGGGCCGGAACCGGAAGCGGTGATCCGCGTGACGCCCGACATGGTGGCGCAGGCGCGCGCCGGCCTGTCGACCGCGGCAGCGGCCAAGACCATCGACGCGGTGGCGATTGGCAGCCCGCATCTGTCGCACGCCGAGTTCGACAGCCTGGAGCGTCTGATCGCCGGGCGGCGGCTCGCGGTGCCGATCTACGCCTGCACCGGCCGCCATGCGCTTGCCCTGCTGGAGCAGAATGGCCGGCGGAAGCAGCTTGAAGCCAGCGGCGTCGTCATCGTCGCCGACACCTGCGTGGTGGTGACGCCGATCATGCCGGAGCTCGGCAACGGCGTTCTGATGACCAATTCGGGCAAGTTCGCGCATTACGCGCCGGGCAACACCGGCTATGCGGTGCTCTACGCCTCGCTTGCCGACTGCGTCGAAAGCGCGGTCCTTGGCAGGCCGGTCTTCACGGAGATCGCCGCATGAGCGCCATGGCCGAAATCCTGGTGCCGGGCAGAGCAGGCGAAGGCGACGCGCTGGTGCTGACGGCGCCGATCAGCTTCTGGGGCGGCGTCGACCCGAAGACAGGCCGCATCGCCGATGTCCGCCACCCGCAGCATGGCGAAGTCATTGCCGGCCGGGTGCTGTTCCTGCCGGGCACGATCGGCTCGTCATCCGCTTCGGCGGTGCTGATGGAGCTCGTCCACAACGGCCGCGCGCCGGCCGCCCTGGTGCTGCACGAGCCGGACGCCATCCTGCTGCTCGGCCTGATCGTCGCCCGGGAGATGGGCTGGGCAACGCCGATGGCGGTGCGGCTCGAACGCGGCTCGTTCGACAGCTACCGCGGAGCCACCGTCACGGTTGCTTCGGACGGCGCAGTGACCGCCGCTGTTTGAACCTTTTCAGGTCCTGAGCGGCAGGACACGATCCGGCGGACGGTGGCCGTCGAAGAAGGCGCGGATGTTGATGATCACCTTCTCGCCCATGTCGATGCGGCCCTCGAGCGTGGCCGAGCCCATGTGCGGCAAAAGCACCACCTTGCCCTTGGCGGCAAGCTTCATGAGCTTGGTGTTGAGCGCCGGCTCGTGCTCGTAGACGTCGAGGCCGGCGCCGGCGATCTTGCCGTCATGGATGAGCTTGACCAGCGATTCCTCGTCGATGATATCGCCGCGCGCGGTGTTGACGAGGTAGGCCGAAGGCTGCATCAGCGCGAGGCGACGACCCGACAGCAGGTGGAACGTCGCCGGCGTCGACGGGCAGTTGACGGAGATGATGTCCATGCGGGCCAGCATCTGGTCGAGGCTTTCCCAGTAGGTCGCCTCCAGTTCCTCCTCGACCGCCGGCAGCACGCGGTGCCGGTTGTGGTAGTGGATCGAGAGGCCGAAGGCCTTGGCGCGCCTGGCGACGGCCGTGCCGATGCGGCCCATGCCGACGATGCCGAGACGTTTGCCCCAGATGCGCCGGCCGAGCATCCAGGTCGGCGACCAGCCGGCCCATTTCTTCTCGCCGGTCAGCACGTTGGCGCCTTCGGCCAGCCTGCGCGGCACGGCGAGCATCAGGGCCATGGTCATGTCGGCGGTGTCTTCGGTGAGCACGTTCGGCGTGTTGGTGACGGTGATGCCTTTCTTGGCCGCCGCCGCGACGTCGATCTTGTCGACGCCATTGCCGAAATTCGCGATCAGCTTGAGGTTTTCGCCGGCCTGGGCGATCAGCGCGGCATCGATATGGTCGGTGATGGTGGGGACCAGCACATCGGCTTCCTTGACCGCCGCGACCAGCTCCGGCTGCGTCATCGGCCGGTCCTCGACATTCAGGCGCGCGTCGAACAGCTCGCGCATGCGCGTTTCGACCGGGTCGGGCAGCTTGCGCGTAATGACGACGAGGGGCCGTTTTTTGCCTGCCATTTTATCCCCGAAGCTTCCTCGAAACCGATCTCGTTGAGACCTCTTTAACCAAGACCGGCGAAACTTGCAGCCAATCGCGGCACCAGCCCACTCCTGTAACAAGCGGTGCCGCCGAAGACAAAGAAAAAGGGGCGCCCGTCCCGACGGGCCGGCGCCGAAAGGAACGAAAGTGTCTGGTTTCGCGTCGCTTCGCCTGGCCTTCAGCGCAGCCCTTCTTGGCGCCCTGCTTTGCGCGCCGCAGGCGTTCGCCCAGAGTGCCGCCGCTCCCGCGCAGACCATAACGCTCGGCCCAAGCGGCCTGCCGCTGCCGCGTTTCGTCAGCCTGAAGCCGGCCCGCGTCAACTCGCGCGTCGGGCCCGGCGCCAATTATTCCGTCAACTGGATGTATCTGAAGGCCGGCCTGCCGATGGAAGTCATCCAGGAGTTCGACACATGGCGCCGCGTGCGCGATGCCGACGGTTCGGAAGGCTGGATCAACCAGTCGCTGCTCTCGGGCCGCCGCACCGCCATCGTCGCGCCCTGGCAGCGCGGCAAGGGCGGGCGAATCAACCTGCTCAACGAGCCCGACAAGGATGCCGGTGTCGTCGCCATCATCGAGCCGGGCGTGATCGGCTCGATCAAGAAATGCGACGGCCAATGGTGCGAGATGACCTTCGACGGCCATACCGGCTGGATGGCCCAGTCGCAGGTGTGGGGCGCTTATCCGGGCGAGAAGGTCAAGAACTAGGGCGTGCCGATATTCAGGTGATGCCGGCCTGCGAACGGCGGTCTCCTGCGCTTCCGGTGCTCACGTACTTTTAGTACGCTCCGCTCCGGTTCTCGGAGCCTACCATTCTCGGCTCGGCCTGACCTGAATCTCGGCACTCCCCTATTGGGCCGCGCCAGGGCGCTCGCGGCCGATGCGGCCGAGATGCGTGTCCTGAAAACCGGTAGGCAGCTTGAGGCCGTAGCCGAGGGCACTGTCGATGGCGACGTGCGCGATCCAGATGAGCGCCACAGCGGTCATGATCGGGCCAGCGAGCAACGCGCCCGCAAGCAGAAGGACGAGCGGGGCGATCAGGATATGCAAGGCGTTGTAGAGGACGGCGCCGACGCCTGGCCCGGCGAGGTAGCCCAGCATCGACAGGTCCGGCGCAAGGATGAGCAGCGCAAACAGCCACCAGGAAAAGCCGGCCATTGCGTAGCAAACGATAGCCAACGCGGCGACGGTGACCCATTCAAACCGGACAATCAGGTCGACGGGCCGCATCGCCACGGGATCAATCGCAGCGTTTGGGACGCAGTCTCACCACGATGTCGACATTGGCGATCTCCATGCCTTCCGGCGGCGCCGGCAGGTTGGAGACGGTGACCGGTCCGCTCTCGATGTCGAAAATCCGGTTCTCGCCCTCGACGTAGAAGTGATGATGGTCGGAGGTGTTGGTGTCGAAATAGGTTTTCGAGCCTTCGACCGCCAGGATGCGCAACAGGCCGGCCTGGGTGAATTGGTGGAGCGCGTTGTACACCGTCGCCAGCGAAACCGGCACGCCGGCGGCAATCGCCTCTTCGTGCAGTTCCTCGGCGGAAAGGTGGCGATCGCCCTTGGCGAACAGCAGGTCGGCCAGCGCAATGCGCTGACGCGTCGGCCTCAGGCCGGCTTCGCGAACCCGCTTGTCCACAGCGACATTTTCCTTCCGATAGCCCGAATCCATCTTCACGTCGAAGCTTTGTTGCCCAGCCCATCAACAGGTCCAGCATGGCAAAAAGACGTCAAAAGCCAAAGCCGGACATCAGCCGACATATATTCTGTAGTCCGAATGCGATCAATAGCGCGCATTGACCCGGGCAGGCGCACGGGTTAAGCGCAAACGCCGGTTTCCGGCCGCAAACAGAGTGTGTTAGGAAACCAACGACAAGGGCGCCCTGCCGCCCGCGAAGAACACGGGGACAGAAACTTGATGGCGGGTCAAAAGTCCAGCTACGATTACGAAGAACTGCTCGCCTGCGCCCGCGGCGACCTGTTCGGGCCGGGCAATGCCCAGCTGCCCTACCCACCGATGCTGATGTTCGACCGCATCACCGAGATCAGCGAGACCGGCGGCGCTTTCGACAAGGGCTTCATCCGCGCCGAATTCGATATCAAGCCGGACCTGTGGTTCTTCGCCTGCCACTTCATCGGCAACCCGATCATGCCGGGCTGCCTCGGCCTCGACGCCATGTGGCAGTTGACCGGTTTCTATCTCGGCTGGCTGGGCGAACCCGGCAAGGGCATGGCGCTGTCGACCGGCGAGGTGAAGTTCAAGGGCATGGTGACGCCATCGGTGAAGAAGGTCGAATACGGCATCGACTTCAAGCGCGTGATGCGCGGCCGCCTGGTGCTCGGCATCGCCGATGGCTGGCTCAAGGCGGATGGCGAACCCATATATGCGGCTACGGATCTGAAGGTCGGCCTGTCCAAGCAGTCGGCCGCCTGACCGTTTTCCGCCACGGCGCCCGCATAGCCAATGGACGCCACGTCAGTTTATTTGCGTATGATCAAGGGGAAAACCGGCTAGGTCTTTCGCCCGAATACGCGGGAAGGAGTTGCGAATGAGACGGGTCGTAGTGACAGGGCTCGGCATTGTGTCGTCGATCGGTAACAATGCCAATGAGGTGCAGAGCTCGCTTTACGATGCCAAATCAGGCATCAGCTTTTCCAATTCCTTCGCCGAACACGGCTTCCGCTGCCAGGTCTGGGGCGCGCCGACGCTCGATCCCACTCCGATGATCGACCGCCGCGCCATGCGCTTCCTGAGCCAAGGCGCTGCCTGGAACCACGTCGCCATGGACCAGGCGATCGCTGATGCCGGCTTAAGCGAAGGCGACGTCACGAATGAGCGGACCGGCATCGTGATGGGTTCCGGCGGGCCGTCGACCCGCACCATCGTCGAAGCGGCCGAAACCACGCTCAAGAACAACAGCCCCAAGCGCATCGGCCCGTTCGCCGTGCCGAAGGCCATGTCGTCGACGGCGTCGGCCACCCTGGCCACATGGTTCAAGATCCACGGCGTCAATTATTCGATCTCGTCGGCCTGCTCGACCTCGGCGCACTGCATCGGCAATGCGTATGAGCTGATCCAGTGGGGAAAGCAGGACGTGATGTTCGCCGGCGGCCATGAGGATCTCGACTGGACCATGTCGGACCTATTCGACGCCATGGGCGCCATGTCGTCGAAGTTCAACGACAACGCATCGACCGCTTCCCGCGCCTATGACGTCAACCGCGACGGTTTCGTCATCGCCGGCGGCGCCGGCGTGCTGGTGCTGGAAGAGCTGGAACATGCCAGGGCGCGCGGCGCCAAGATCTACGCCGAGATCATCGGCTACGGCGCGACTTCCGACGGCTACGACATGGTTGCGCCTTCGGGGGAAGGCGCCATGCGCTGCATGCGCCAGGCGCTTGCCACGGTGTCTTCGCCGGTCGACTACATCAACACCCACGGCACCTCGACGCCGGTCGGCGATTCCAAGGAAATGGGCGCCATTCGCGAGGTGTTCGGCGACAAGATGCCTTACATCACCTCGACCAAGTCGCTCACCGGCCATTCGCTGGGGGCGGCCGGCGTGCAGGAATCGATCTATTCGATTCTGATGATGCAGGGTGGCTTCATCGGCGAGAGCGCCCATATCGAGGAGCTCGATCCGGAATTCGAGGGCATGCCGATCGTGCGCAAGCGTATCGACGATGCCAGGATCGACACCGTCCTGTCCAACTCATTCGGTTTCGGCGGCACCAACGCAACGTTGATTTTCCAGCGCTATTCCGCGTAAGACCAGCGTTTTTCATAAGGATTGCCAAGGCATGGAAGGGTTGATGAAGGGCAAGCGCGGGCTTGTCATGGGTGTCGCCAACGACCATTCGATTGCCTGGGGCATCGCCAAGAAACTGTCGGAACACGGGGCGGAACTCGCTTTCACCTACCAGGGCGACGCCTTCGGGCGGCGGGTCAAGCCCCTCGCCGAGAAGGTGGGAGCCTCGCTGATCGTGCCCTGCGATGTCGAGGACAGCGCCTCGGTCACCGCGACCTTCGAGACCCTCGGCAAGGCCTGGGGCGGGCTGGATTTCGTGGTGCACGCCATCGGTTTTTCCGACAAGAACGAGCTGAAGGGCCTTTACGCCGACACCAGCCGCGACAATTTCGTGCGCACAATGGTGATCTCCTGCTATTCCTTCACCGAGATCGCCCGCAACGCCGCCGCGCTGATGGGCAATGGCGGCTCGATGATCACGCTCACCTATGCCGGCTCGGTCAGGGTGATGCCGAACTACAATGTCATGGGCGTCGCCAAGGCCGGGCTGGAGGCCAGCGTGCGCTACCTTGCCAACGACTACGGCCCACGCGGTATCAGGGTGAACGGCATCTCGGCCGGGCCGGTGCGGACACTGGCCGGCTCCGGCGTGTCCGATGCCCGCCACATGTTCTCCTACCAGCAGCGCAACTCGCCTTTGCGGCGCACCGTGACCATCGACGAAGTCGGCGGCTCGGCGCTCTACCTGCTCTCCGACCTGTCGTCGGGCGTCACCGGTGAAATCCACTATGTCGATTCCGGCTATCACATCGTTTCGATGCCGGCACTGGAGGAACTGAAGCAGAACGACGGCACGCGCGAATAGTTTGCAGTGGCGACAGTAGCGTTCCAGTAAAATTGAACGCATTGGCGGAAACTCATTTTAAGGAGATATCCGCTATAAGGTCCCCTAATCTAGGGACAATGCATGCCTGCAGTCAGCAATCCGAAACGGACTCCGCTGTTCCGGCTGATCACCATCGCCAGCTCGGGCATGGGCAGTTTCATCCTTGGATTATGGGGCCTGCGGTTCGGCTTCGGCGACGGCATGGCCGGCATGCCGGCCGAAACGATGGCCGGCGTCATCGCCGCGCTCTGCGCTTTGGCCGCCGGCGGTGCCGCGCTGTCGTTCTTCGCGGGCGTCGATGAATCGGCGGCCTATGTCTTCAAGGAAACCCATTTCGACAAGCTGACCGGCCTTTTGTCGCGCCAGGCCATGGTCGGCAAGATAGCCGAGGCCGCCTCCGGGACGATCCGAACCGGCGAGCCGGTGTTCCTCATCGACATCGATATCGACCGCTTCAAGCAGATCAATGACGCCATCGGCTACAGCCAGGGTGACGAACTGATCCGCGCCTTCACCAGCAGGCTGAAGGACAACATGCCGAAGAACGCGGTGATCGGGCGCCTCGGCGCCGGCGAATTCGGCGTGCTGCTGCCGGATCGCGACATCAGGGGTTCGATCGAGCGGCTCATCGAGAAGCTCATCAACGAGATGATGGAGCCCTACCAGCTGCAGAGCCATCTGCAGTCGGTCAGCCTGTCGGTCGGCATCGTGGCGATGCCGAAGGACGGCGTCGACCCAGTGCTCATCCTGCGCCGCTCGAACCTGGCGCTGCAGAACGCGCGCGCCAGCGGCGTCGGCAACTGGTCTGTCTTCCACGCCGACATGGGCCGGGTGGCGGACTACCGGCAGTGGATCGAGTCGGAGTTGAAGACCGCCTTCGACCGCGGCGACTTCAGCCTTCACTATCAGCCGCAGCTCAACCTGCCGAGCGGCCGCATCGTCGGCTATGAGGCGCTGATCCGCTGGAAGCATCCGGAGCGCGGCATGATCCCGCCGATGGAATTCATTCCGATCGCCGAGGAAACCGGCATGATCAATCCGATCGGCGAGTGGGTGCTGCGCAAGGCCTGCAGCGACGCCCGCTACCTGCCGGAGGACTGCTTCGTCGCCGTCAACATCTCGCCGGCCCAGTTCATGACCAGGGATTTCGTCGGCATCGTGCGGGAGGTGATGGAATCGACCGGCATCAAGCCGTCGCGGCTGGAGCTCGAGGTCACCGAGACCGCGATGATGCAGGACCGCGACCGCGCCGCGGCGATCCTGGAGCAGCTTGCCGAGATGGGCATCTCCGTGGCCGTCGACGATTTCGGCACCGGCTATTCCAATTTGAGCTACCTGATCGATTTCTCCTTCGGCAAGCTGAAGATCGACCGCTCGTTCGTCAGCCGCATCGACACCGACTCCAGCTCCGGCGCGATCGTGTCGACCATTGTCGGCCTGTCGCGGGCGCTGGGCGTCGGCATCATCGCAGAAGGCGTGGAGACCGAGAACCAGGCCACCCTGCTCCGAGCGGCCGGCTGCGAGGTCGTGCAGGGCTATCTGTTCGGCCGGCCGGCACCGCTCAAGGTCGAGCTTGGCGAAGCGCGGCCCGCCTTCGGCACGCACGAACCCGCCCGCATCGTCAGCGTGCAATAAAGCACCTCGCTCTTTTGCTGACGCAATTCCGGACGGAAAACCGCTTCACACTTTTCCTGGAATTGCTTTTTCCTGACGACGCAATTCCGGACGGAAAACCGCTTCACACTTTTCCTGGAATTGCATTTTTCCTGACGACGCAATTCCGGACGGAAAACCGCTCCACACTTTTCCTGGAATTGCATTTTTCCTGACGACGCAATTCCGGACGGAAAACCGCTTCACACTTTTCCTGGAATTGCTTTCAGCGGCGCGCCGAAAACACCTTGAACATCCCGTCGCGGGCAATCTCGGCATGGCTGGCAAAGGCCGCCGAAAGCACCTGCTCGTAAGGAAGCTGGCGGTTGGCGACCATGAACAGGCGGCCGCCCGATTTCAGGGCTTTCGATGCGGTGCGGATCATGCCGGCGCCGATGCCGGGTTCAGCCGCACGCCCACTGTGGAAGGGCGGGTTCATGACGATCGCGTCGTAGCGCTGCTCGACCGTCTCGGTGAGCAGATCGGTCCAGAAGAAACGGGGCTCGATGGCGCCATGGACGTTCAGCCTGGCCGCTTCCAGGGCTTCGAAATCGGCTTCGTAGAGATCAATGGCCGTGAGGGCGTGCGAGCGCTGCAGGACCTCGGCCGCCAAATAGCCCCAGCCGGCGCAGAAATCGGCGAGATTGCCCTTGAGATCGCCAGGCAGGTGCGCGGCCAGCAATTTCGATCCCGCATCGACACGGTCGAAAGAGAACATGCCAGGCTTGGTCTTGAAGCCGCCGTCGACGACAAGGTCGGGGTTGCCGGCGCGCAGGGTCGCGGCCGCCTCCGTACCGGTTCGCCTGAACCAGAAGGCGACGCCGTGGTGCTTCGGCAGATGGCCTTCCAGCGACGCCAGCGCGTTGATCCGCTTGCGCAGGCTGTCGATGCCGTCCTCCTTGCCACCCGCGACCGCGATCAGCCCGCCCGGCACGGTGCGTTCGATGGCGTCGGCGATGCGCAACTCATTTTGCCCACGATGACGGCCCGCAAGCACCAGCGCCAGCTCGAAGCCGGTACCCTCGGCGCGCGGCGTGACCGCATAGCCAGACGCCTGCAGCGTTCGAAAATGTGGCCGAAAGCCTTGCACGAGATGCAGCGCCGCCTCGAAGCCGGCGGGCAAGCGGAAGCCGGGCTCGGCGCCGAGAAACAGGACCCGGGCATCCTTTCGCGGCAGAGGCAGCGCCTCGGCCTCGAACGGGTAGAACAGCGTCTTAAGCGGCTCTGCGGCCATTCACCTGCTCCGTAGGACTTTTGTTCGGACGCAATTCCGGACGGAGAACCGGTTCCCGCTTTTCCTGGAATTGCCCCGAAACAAAACGGGCGCGACCTCGCGGCGCGCCCGTCTTGGATTATACGGTAAAACCGATCAGGCGGCGTCTTCCTCGCCGTCCGACTTCTTCTTTTCCTGGACGATTTCCTTGCCGGTCGCCTGGTCGACGACCTTCATCGACAGGCGGACCTTGCCGCGCTCGTCGAAGCCCATCAGCTTGACCCAGACCTTGTCGCCTTCCTTGACGACGTCGGAGGTCTTGGCGACGCGCTCATTGGCGAGCTGCGAGATGTGGACGAGACCGTCGCGCGGGCCGAAGAAGTTGACGAACGCGCCGAAGTCGGCCGTCTTGACGACGGTGCCTTCGTAGATCTCGCCGACTTCCGGCTCGGCGACAATGGTGTGGATCCACTTCTTCGCCGCCTCGATCTCCTTGGCGTTCGCCGAAGCGATCTTGACCGTGCCGTCGTCCTCGATGTTGATCTTGGCGCCGGTCTTCTCGACGATCTCGCGGATCACCTTGCCGCCGGAGCCGATGACGTCGCGGATCTTGTCGGTCGGGATATGCATGACCTCGATGCGCGGCGCGAACTCGCCGAGCTCGGCGCGGGCGCCGGACAGCGCATGCGCCATCTCGCCGAGGATATGCAGGCGGCCATCCTTGGCCTGGGCCAGAGCGATGCCCATGATCTCCTCGGTGATGCCATCGATCTTGATGTCCATCTGCAGCGAAGTGACGCCATTGGCGGTGCCGGCGACCTTGAAGTCCATGTCGCCGAGGTGGTCCTCATCGCCCAGGATGTCGGAGAGCACGGCAAAACGCTCGCCTTCCTTGATCAGGCCCATGGCGATGCCGGCGACCGGCTTTGCCAGCGGCACGCCGGCATCCATCAGAGCCAGCGAGGTGCCGCAGACGGTCGCCATCGAGGACGAGCCGTTGGACTCGGTGATCTCCGAAACGACGCGCAGCGTGTAGGGGAACTGGTCCGCGCTCGGCAGCATCGGGCGGATGGCGCGCCAGGCGAGCTTGCCGTGGCCGATTTCGCGGCGACCCGGCGAACCCATGCGGCCGGTCTCGCCGACGGAATAGGGCGGGAAGTTGTAGTGAAGGAGGAACTTCTCCTTGTACATGCCGGTCAGCGAATCGACATACTGCTCGTCTTCGCCGGTGCCGAGCGTGGCAACGACCAGCGCCTGGGTCTCGCCGCGCGTGAACAGCGCCGAACCATGGGTGCGCGCCAGGACGCCGACTTCGGAGACGATCTTGCGGACCGTCTTCAGGTCGCGGCCATCAATGCGCGAGCCGGTGTCGAGGATGTTCCAGCGCACGACCTTGGCCTGGAGCTCCTTGAACACCGAGCCGATCTGCTCTGAGGTGTGTTTGGCCTCTTCGCCTTCGGCCGGCGCAAACGCGGCCTTGACCTTCGCCTTGACGGCGTCGACGGCGGCATAGCGCTTCTGCTTGTCGGTGATCTTGTAGGCTTCGCGAAGCTCGTCGCCGACGATCTTCAGCATCTCGGCTTCGAGCGCGGAATGATCCGGCGCGGTGAAGTCGCGCGGCTCCTTGGCGGCGACCTCGGCCAGCTTGATGATCGCGTCGATCACCGGCTGGAAGCCCTTGTGGCCGAACACGACGGCGCCGAGCATCAGGTCCTCGGAGAGTTCCTTGGCCTCGGATTCGACCATAAGCACAGCGTCGCCGGTGCCGGCAACGACGAGGTCGAGCTTGGATTCCTGCATTTCGTCGATATGCGGGTTGAGCACATATTCGCCGTTGATGTAGCCGACGCGGGCGCCGCCGATCGGGCCCATGAAGGGCACGCCGGAAAGGGTCAGCGCGGCGGAGGTGGCGACGATCGACAGGATGTCCGGATCGTTCTCGAGATCATGCTGGACGACGGTGACGACGATCTGGGTGTCGTTCTTGTAGCCGTCGGCGAAAAGCGGGCGGATCGGGCGGTCGATCAGGCGGGAAACCAGCGTTTCCTTTTCGCTCGGACGGCCCTCACGCTTGAAGTAGCCGCCCGGGATCTTGCCGGCGGCATAGGTCTTTTCCTGGTAGTTGACGGTAAGCGGGAAGAAATCGAGGCCGGGCTTCGGCTCCTTCATCGAAACGACGGTGGCGAGAACGACCGTCTCGCCATAGGTGGCGAGCACCGCGCCGTCAGCCTGGCGTGCGATCTTGCCGGTTTCCAGGATGAGCGGACGGCCGCCCCATTCGATTTCCACTTTGTGTTGATTGAACATGTCTTGTCCTTCGTATGCGGAAAGGGCCGCGCCGTCCTAACGGTCACGGGTTCTCCCTTTCCTGGCTTCTTTCGGGCAGCCACGGGCAAGACAACGGGAGGCTCGTAGGTTCGGCTCATAAGCCGAGCGAGCATCCTGCAATCCTGCCCCATGACCGTCCATGGGGCGGTTCCGAATGGCCCTCTGCGCGTCCGGAACCGTGTTTGGCCGACCGATCGGCCGGCTTGCGCATGACGCCGGAAACCACTGTTTCCAGAACGCGTCCTGCGCGAATGCGAATTTCAAGAGCGCGTCGCGCTCCGCCATTATCGCACCGTATCGACCGATGCGCCAATGCGCGACCGGCGGGCCCTCCGGGGAGGGCCCGCCGGTCAATTCGTCAGCGACGGAGACCGAGCTTGTCGATCAGCGTCTGATAGCGCGCGTCATCCTTGCGCTTGAGGTAGTCAAGCAGGCTGCGGCGCTGGGAGACCAGAGCAAGCAGGCCCCGGCGGGAATGGTTATCCTTCTTGTGGTCCTTGAAGTGCTCGGTCAGGTTCTTGATGCGCTCGGAAAGAATGGCAACCTGGACTTCCGGAGATCCGGTGTCGCCCTTGGTGGTTGCGAATTCGGTCATCAATTCCTTCTTGCGGTCGGCAGTAATCGACATCGTGCTTTTCCTTATCTGTTGGAGGAAACGGGACGCCCACAGCCGGGATGTCGTCCAGCAGGGGCCAGTGCAAGCGACGCGTCAGGGCGCGAAGCTGCGGCGCATATAGTGCAATTCCGGAAAAAACACCAGCCCAAATATCAAGCCGGCTTGTCGCAGGTCTTGCCATGAAAACAAAGGCTTCAGCGGCTATAGCCACTTCTTCCATTTGAAGAAGAAGATCAGTCCGGCAGCGACAAGCGCCATGAACAGAATTGCCGCCGGATAACCGTAATAGGTTTTCAGTTCCGGCATGTTCCAGGGCGAGCTTTCCGGATCGAAATTCATTCCCCAGACGCCGACCAGGAACGTCAGCGGCATGAAGATCACCGAGACGATCGTCAGATAGGAGATGACGTCGTTGGTGCGGGCCTGGGTCAGCGAGACATGCATCTCGATCAGGCCGGTGAGCATGTCGCGCTGGTTCTCGACCAGCTCGATCAGGCGCAGCGAATGGTCGAGCGTGTCGTTGAAGAAGATCTTGGTCTCCGCCTTCACGAAGGCCACGTCGTTGCGGATCAGCGTCGCCAGCGCGTCGCGCATCGGCCACAGCACGCCTTTGAGCACGTTGGCGTCGCGCCTGAGTTCATGCAGCTGCCGCATCTGGTGCTTGTGCGGTTTGTTCAGCATCTCGTCCTCGATGCCGTCGACCGCTTCGCTCGCCGCCTCGATCGGGGGAAAATAGCTGTCGACGATAGCATCGATCAGCGCATAGGCCAGATAATCGGCGCCGCGCGAGCGCAGGCGGTTGGGCATCGCGCCCGCAATGCGCTTGCGCACCGGATCGAACGGGTCTCCCTCGCGCTCCTGGAAGGTGACGACGAAATTCCCGCCGAAGAACAGCGACATCTGCTCGTAACGATGCGAGGTGACATCGTCGATCATGCGCATGACGACGAAGGCATGATCCTCGAAGAAATCCACCTTGGGCCGCTGGCCGGTGTTGACGACATCTTCCAGCGCCAGCGGGTGCAAATTGAAGATGCGGCCGATCTCCTCGATCAGCGGGATATTGGCAAGTCCGGTGCAATCCAGCCAGACGACGGGCCATTTCTCGCAATGGGCGTTGAGATCGTCGATCGAGGCATTGTCGATGGTTTTGTATTTCTCGGGCGAGATCAGCGTCAGCCGAAGCTCGCTGCGTCGCGCCGCCGGATCGGCGATAAGCGTGCCGGGCGACGCCCCGACCGGTGGCCGGCGGGTTTTCAGCGATGCCCGCTTCTTGCCTGCATCAGCCTTGGCCATGAGATATCCTCGGGACTCAGCATTCGGCCGAGATTAGAGCAATTCCAGGAAAACTGCGCGGCGGTTTTCTGTCCGGAATTGCGTAAATAACAGACACTTAGTGCATGTCGCCCAGAAGTGCGCAGCGGTTCTGGGACAACGACATGCATCAAAACAGAGACTTAAAGCGCGGCGCCAGAATCCGTTTCAGCGCGTCGCGCTTTAGACCGGATTCACCCGACAAAGACCCGCTTGGGCTTGAACATGCCCTGCTCGATGGCGCCGATGGCGACGAGCTTGCCGCGCGCTGTGGCGCAGGCCTCCTCGGCCTCGACCGGTGCGTCGCGGCCGCGAATGATGACGGGATTGCCGAGGCGGATCTTCGTCGCCGCATCGTCGCTGACCGCGACCTGCGGCAGACAGTCTAGCGCCACCGCCGTTTCGACAAGCAGCGCATCGATGGCGCTGAAATCGATCGGGACGTCCATTTCGTCCGATTTGTCGTCATTCTTTTCGCCAAAGCGGGCCGCTTCCAGCTCGGCGACCGTGACGAAATCATCCG
Organism: Mesorhizobium sp. B3-1-6; assembly: GCF_006439555.1. Lineage (NCBI taxonomy): Bacteria > Pseudomonadati > Pseudomonadota > Alphaproteobacteria > Hyphomicrobiales > Phyllobacteriaceae > Mesorhizobium > Mesorhizobium sp. B3-1-6. Next base: position 73,911 of record NZ_VFTM01000016.1, read on the forward strand.
GCGTGAACGGCTCGACCTCGACGCGGCGCAATTCGGCGATATGGCCGAAGCAGCCGAGGTCGCGGCCCATGTCGCGGGCCAGCGAGCGCACATAGGTGCCCTTGCCGCACTCGACCTCGAAGACGGTCTTGCCGGCATCATGCTCGACGATGTCGAGGCGGCCGATCTCGATCTCGCGCGCCGGGATGTCGACCGTCTCGCCTTCACGGGCAAGGTCATAGGCGCGTTCGCCGGCGATCTTGATGGCCGAGAATTGCGGCGGTGTCTGCATGATGACGCCGGTGTATTTCGGCAGCAGCGCCCTCACCTCCGCCTCGTCCGGCCGACGGTCGGAACTGTTGGTCACCGGGCCTTCGAGGTCGTCGGTCGAGCGCTCCTGCCCCCAAGCGACGGTGAAGCGATAGACCTTGGCGCCGTCCTGCACGTAAGGAACGGTCTTGGTCGCCTCGCCCAAGGCGATCGGCAGCATGCCGGAGGCCAGCGGATCGAGCGTGCCGGCATGGCCGGCCTTCTCGGCCTGGAACAGCCATTTGATCTTGGAGACCGCTTCGGTCGAACCCATGCCGACGGGCTTGTCCAGCACTACCCAGCCGGAGACCGGCCGCCCCTTCTTCTTGCCGCGACGCGCCACCTATTCCTCGTCCTTGTCGTTGTTCTTGCCGTCACCGAGATCGCGCGCCACTTCGGGCGATTTCAGCAGTTCATTGATCTTCGCGAAATTGTCGAAGGAGGTATCGAGCCGGAAGCGGAACTCCGGCATGTACTTCATCTGCCTGAGCGCGCCGGAGACACGGCCGCGGATGAACTTCGCATGCCTGTTGAGCGCCTCGATCACGACGCCGTCGTCGCCCGCGCCAAGCGGCGAGACGAAAGCGGTGGCGATCTTGAGATCGGGCGACATGCGCACCTCGGAGACCGAGACGACGCTGTTCTCGATCACCGGATCGATGATTTCGCCGCGCTGCAAGGTCTCGGAAAGGGCATGGCGCACCTGTTCGCCGACGCGCAGCATGCGCTGGGAGGGGCCTGACGGTGTCGAACGGGGCATTTTTCTCTGGTCCTGAAATCGTGAGGCGCGGGATGGGACCGCGCCACATGTCTCAACATGCACAAGGGGTGTGGGCGGCAGCCTTTCGGCCGCCGCCTGTTATTATTCGGCAAGTATATCTGAATTAGAGCGTTCTGGTTACCATCTCGATGCGGAAGCACTCGATGACGTCGCCGACACGCATGTCCTCGTAGTTCTGGAAGGCCATGCCGCACTCCTGGCCGCCCGGCACTTCCGAAACCTCGTCCTTGAAGCGCTTCAGCGTCTTCAGCGTGCCTTCGTGGATCACGACGTTGTCGCGGATCAGGCGAACACCCGCGCCACGCTCGACCTTGCCTTCGGTGACACGGCAGCCGGCGATCTTGCCGACCTTGGAGATGTCGAATATCTCGAGGATCTCGGCATTGCCGATGAAGGTCTCGCGCCGCTCCGGCGAAAGCATACCGGAAAGCGCTGCCTTCACGTCATCGACGAGGTTGTAGATGATCGAATAGTAGCGGATCTCGATGCCGGCCGCGACCGCGGCCGCACGCGCCTGCGCATTGGCGCGGACGTTGAAGCCGATGATCGCCGCTCCGGACGTCTCGGCGAGCGAGACGTCGCTTTCGGTGATGCCGCCGGCACCGGCATGGACGATGCGCGCGCGCACCTCGTCATTGCCGAGCTTTTCAAGTGCGGCATTGATCGCCTCGATCGAGCCCTGCACGTCGCCCTTGATGACCAGCGGGAATTCCTTCAATCCACTCGTCTGCAGCTGCGACATCATCTGCTCGAGCGAGCCGCGCTGGCCGGCATGCCTGGCCACCGCCTTGTCGCGCGCCAGGCGCTGGCGGTATTCGGTGATCTCACGGGCGCGCGCCTCGTTGTTGACGACGGCGAAGCGGTCGCCCGCCTGCGGCGTGCCCTGGAGGCCAAGCACCTCGACCGGCATTGCCGGCGGCGCTTCCGGAACGTGCTCGCCGCGATCGTTGACGAGCGCGCGCACACGGCCCCACTCGTTGCCGGCGACGATGATGTCGCCCGGCATCAGCGTGCCGGTCTGCACCAGCACGGTGGCGACAGGCCCGCGTCCCTTGTCCAGCTGCGCCTCGATGACCGCGCCTTCGGCGGTGCGGTCAGGATTGGCCTTGAGGTCGAGCACTTCGGCCTGCAGCAGGATCGCTTCCAGCAGCTTGTCGAGATTGGTGCCCTTGGTCGCCGAAACCTCGACGTCCAACACCTCACCGCCCATCGATTCCACGAACACTTCGTGGCGCAGCAGTTCGGTCCGCACCTTCTGCGGGTCGGCGTCATGCTTGTCGATCTTGTTGATCGCCACGATGATCGGCACGCCGGCCGCCTTGGCGTGATTGATCGATTCGATCGTCTGCGGCATCACGCTGTCGTCGGCCGCCACCACCAGCACGGCGATGTCGGTGACCTGCGCGCCGCGGGCGCGCATCGCTGTAAAGGCGGCGTGGCCGGGCGTGTCGATGAAGGTGATCTTCTGACCGTTCTTCTCGATCTGGTAGGCACCGATATGCTGAGTGATGCCGCCGGCCTCGCCGGAGACGACATTGGCGTTGCGGATGGCGTCGAGCAGCGAGGTCTTGCCGTGGTCGACATGGCCCATGATGGTCACGACCGGCGGACGCGACACCAGGTCTTCCGGGCGGTCGGCGATGTTGAACAGGCCTTCCTCGATGTCGGACTCGGCAACGCGGCGGACCGTGTGGCCGAATTCGGAGGCGACCAGCTCGGCCGTGTCGGCGTCGATGACGTCGCCCGGCTTGAGGATCTGGCCCTGCTTCATGAAGAACTTGACCACGTCCACGGCGCGCTCGGACATGCGCTGCGCCAATTCCTGGATGGTAATGGTTTCGGGCAGGATCACTTCGCGCATGACTTTCTCGCGCGGCTCGTTATGCATCGCGCGTTTGAATTTTTCCTGGCGGCGACGCATCGACGACAGCGAGCGGGCGCGCGCGTCGTCATCCGACAGCGCCGAGTTCAGCGTCAGCTTGCCACGGCGGCGATCTTCCTCGCCCTTTGTCGGCTTGGCCGGCCGCGCCACTTCCGGCGTCGCAAGACGGCGCGGCGGCGCACTCGCCCCGGCGCCGGCGCCGGTACGCCTCGGCTTGGCCTCTTCCTCGTCGTCAGCCGTGGCGACATCCGCCGCCAGCGGCGCGCGGCGGCGAGCCTCTTCCTCGGCGCGCCGGCGGGCCTCGGCCTCAGTCTGCAGGCGTGCTTCCTCCTCGGCCTGACGGCGCGCGGATTCGTCACGCTCGCGCTTGCGGCGTTCTTCTTCCTCGGTGCGGCGCTTGGCATCTTCCTGAGCGCGCTGACGATCCTCGGCCTCGCGGACCTTGGAACCTTCCAGCGCCTTGCGACGCGCTTCCATCTCGCCGCGCGAGAGTTCGTTCAGAACCATGCCGGAACGCTCCGGCGGCGGAGGCGGCGCCTTCGGTGCTTCCTGCACGACAGGGGCGACGGCAACAGGGGCAGGGGCGGGCTTCGGCGTGAAGACGGACGCAGCCACCGGCTCCGGCTTGTCGCCGGGCAGCGAGAACTTGCGCTTCTTGGTCTCGACCACGACCGACTTGGTGCGGCCATGCGAGAAATTCTGGCGCACGGTGCCCTGCTCGAGGCCGGGGCGCTTCAGCGTCAAGGTCTTCTTCGGCGTAACGCTCAACGTCTTGTCGTCGCCCGATTTCGTATCGTTCATTCCATATCCTCTGCGGCATCATCTTCGTCAGCAACGGCCGCAAGCATTGCCAGATCGTTCGGGGTACCGCCCCGATATCGGTCGAGCGCAACAACGCGCTTCTCAACCGCCTGTCCCGCGTCCTGCGCGAGGACGGCAGCATGTATCACATTTGTACCCCCCAATGCCAAGCTCAACTCGGCTTCAGGGAAAAGTTTGTAGGCAAGGATGGCCGGGCCGCCGAGATGGACGGTTGCCCGCCGTGCCTGACTGATCTTGCGGACACCGTCGTCCGAAGCCTCGGTCGCATGCAGCACCAGAAGCGCTTGGCCGTCGCGCACCGCACCCTCGACCTTGGCGGCGCCAAGAACGACAGCGCCAGCCTTGCGGGCAAGGCCAAGCATACCCAGAGCGGATCTGGAGAGCAGCCCGTCAACCATGCCGCCAAGATCGGTCGGCACGGTCACCTGCGCCTTGAAGGCGCGGGCAAACAGGTTCTTCGCCGCTGCCTTCTCGATATGTAGGCGGTCAGCGCTCACCCAACAACCACGGCCGGGCAGGTTTCTCTTGATATCCGGAACGACGGCCGAATCCGGGCCGACGACGAAACGGATCAGTTCATCCGGTTCGGCCTGCCTGCGCGTAACGATGCAAGTGCGATCGTTCATCTCGTCCTGGGGCGGGTTGTGTGCGATGCGGGTTCACCTCACGCACCAACGGCTTCGTCAGCCGCGACTTGTTCGGCTGCAAGCTCGTCTTCGGTGATCCAGCCGGCCTGCTTGCGGGCGGCGAGCACCATCTGCTCGGCATCGGCGCGCGAGACACCGTGGCTGGCAAGCACGCCCGGATAGACCTTGGTCTCGCCGTCCTTGCGCTCTTTCCAGCCGGTCAGATCGTCGGCGGCATAGCCGGCGAAGTCCTCGATCGTCTTCACGCCGTCCTCGCCGAGCGTCACCATCATGGCGGTGGTAACGCCGGGGATCTCGCGCAGCTCGTCCTGGACGCCCAGCGCCTTGCGCTTTTCGTCGTGCTCGGCCTCGATCTTTTCCAGATATTCGCGGGCGCGGGTCTGGATTTCCGAAGCGGTGTCCTCGTCGAAGCCGTCGATCGAGGCGATTTCGCCCGAGTCGACATAAGCGACTTCCTCGACGCTGGTGAAACCTTCGGAGGCGAGCACCTGGCCGACCATCTCGTCGACGTCGAGAGCTTCCATGAAGAGTGCGGAACGCTCGACGAATTCCTTCTGGCGACGCTCGCTCTCCTCCTGCTCGGTCAGGATGTCGATATCCCAGCCGGTGAGCTGCGAGGCAAGCCGCACGTTCTGGCCGCGACGGCCGATGGCCAGCGACAACTGGTCGTCCGGCACCACCACCTCGATGCGCTCGGCATCCTCGTCGAGCACCACCTTGGCGACCTCGGCCGGCTGCAGCGCGTTGACGATGAAGGACGCGGCCGATGGCGACCACGGAATGATGTCGATCTTCTCGCCCTGCAATTCGCCGACCACCGCCTGGACGCGGCTGCCGCGCATACCGACGCAGGCGCCGACCGGATCGATCGAGCTGTCGCGTGAGATGACGGCGATCTTGGCGCGCGAGCCCGGATCGCGGGCGACCGACTTGATCTCGATGATGCCGTCGTAGATTTCCGGCACTTCCATGGTGAAGAGCTTGGCCATGAACTGCGGATGCGTGCGCGACAGGAAGATCTGCGGCCCGCGCTGCTCGCGGCGCACGTCATAGACATAGGCCCGCACGCGGTCGCCATATTTGTAGTTCTCGCGCGGGATCAGCTCGTCCCGGCGGATGATCGCCTCGCCCCGGCCGAGATCGACGATGACATTGCCGTACTCGACGCGCTTGACGGTGCCGTTGACGATCTCGCCGATGCGATCCTTGTATTCGTCATACTGGCGATCGCGCTCGGCCTCACGCACCTTCTGCACGATGACCTGCTTGGCCGACTGGGCGGCGATGCGGCCGAAATCCATCGGCGGCAGCTGCTCGGCGATGAAGTCGCCGACCTGGGCATCGGGATTGCGCTCGCGAGCCGTGGAAAGCGCGATCTGCGTCGCGTAGTCCTCGACCGCCTCGACCACCTCCATCAGCCGCTGCAGCTTCATCTCGCCGGTGTTCGGGTTGATGTCGGCGCGGATGTTGGTCTCCTGGCCGTAACGAGAGCGCGCCGCCTTCTGGATCGCATCGGCCATGGCGGCGATGACGATCTGCTTGTCGATCGACTTTTCGCGCGCGACCGCATCGGCGATCTGCAGCAGTTCAAGCCTGTTGGCGCTTACAACCATTGTCTTTCTCCCGATTTCGCGCCGGGCATACAGCCCGGCTACTCAATCAACTTTCCTGTTCGGTTTCATTTTCCTCGCCGGCGGCGGCGTCTTCCGCTTCGCCGCGGCGCTTCCTGGCTTCCTTGCGCGCCCGGTTGTCCTTCGACAGGGCATCGCGGATGAGATCGTCGGTCAGCACCAGCCGGGCCTCTGCGATCGCGTCGTAAGGCACGCGCACCGTCGGCTCTTCGCCATAGGCCGCCTTGTCGCGCTCGATCAGGATGCCGTCGGCATCCGCCTCGGCGATCTTGCCCTTGAAGCGCTTGCGGTCGCTGACAAGAACCGATGTCTCCAGCTTGACCAGATGGCCGGTCCAGGCGGTGAAATCCGACTTGCGCACCAGCGGCCGGTCGATGCCTGGCGACGAAACTTCGAGATGATACGCTTTTTCGATCGGATCATCGACATCGAGCGCCGGCGACACGGCGCGGCTGACCTCTTCGCAATCCTCGACTGTCATGGTGCCGTCTTCGCGTTCGGCCATGATCTGCAGCGTCAGCCCGTTCTGGCCGGTCAACTGCACCCGCACGAGCCGGAAGCCGATGGCCTTGAGCACCGGCTGCACGATCAGCGCAATGCGCGCATCGATGCCGCTTTCGCGGATGATACGGTCGTCGGCCTCGCTTGCCGCTACAGTCATCAGATCCCTGTCGCTTTTCACTTCCGGCCGGCAGGTAATAAAAAAGAGCGGGACCGGGTGGACCCACTCTTCGTCATACCGACCAAGAATTTGAGGTCGATATAGACGATCCCGAATTGTATTTCAAGCCTGCAGGCAAGGCTGGCGGCCGTGTCTACAACTGGCGCGGCCATCGCTGGGCCGCATGCATCACGGTGAGTATCTCGATCTCGCCGGCGACCACGCGGTAGGGAATTATGTATGGCATGTCAGCCAGGACCAGCTCTCGTGTCCCTTTCACCCGCCCGACCCGCCCCATGGCGGGTTGCTCGGCGAGATTGTCCGCGGAGGAAACGATGCGGGCAACAACCCTCGCCGCGGCTGTTGGATTGTCCTTTTCGATGAAAGCGCCAATCTGGTCGAGACGGCGCACGGCGCGCTGGGTCCAGCGGATCCGCTTCATCGTTCGGACTTGACGTATTTCGCTATGACGCCGGCCAAATCCTTCTCACTTGCAAATTCTCCTCGATCGGCTTCATCAAGGCCGGCCTCGATCTCGGCAAGCTGCCATTCTTCCCTGGCGACATAGTCTTCGATCGCTTGAGCAGCGACGTAGGAACGGGAGCGATCCACCTTTTCGGCCAATTGGTCGAGCTTGGCCACGGTCTCATCAGGAAGCCGCACGGTAAAGGCACTCATCATCCTGTCTCCATTCTGGTTCACTCTGAATGTGATGGAACCAAAGTGGTTCGTCAAGAACCCGCCTGGACTGCCTGCGTTGCGCGCCGCGCATGGCGGCCATGCAGCCCTTTGTGAACCGACTGTCGTCACCATCTAGGTTGCAGTGCAAAAGAAAGGACGCGCGCGGTGGCGCGTGAAGCTGATCATATGGACCGTGGATTGTTTTTCGTCATCGGCGATTTCTTCAACACATTCGGCAGCGCGGCAACGGCCGCGCGAGCCGTCGAGGCCGGGCGCAAGCCGCGCCGCAGCGCCCTGAAGAAGCTCGGCATCGATCCGGCCGCTTTCGATCGGATAGGCCACTTCTAGCCTCATAAACGGAAGCCCGACCGTCAACATCTCGCTGAATGGCGGTGGGCGTCCACCAGCGACGCGGCGATTGCCGCGATCGAACGAAATAAGATGAGCGGATCGTCTCTCGTCGGGAGAAATCCCCCGCGCTGCCAGAACTGCGCCGCTTCCGCATCGACTGCATTGATCATCAGCGCACGCCCTCCGATCAGTTCCGCCGCCTGAACGCAGCGCTGAAGGGCATGCTTTTACCAAGCCGGTGCCGATGCCGCGCCCAGCCCAACCGGTATCGGTCGCAAGCTGGCCGAGGAGCAGGCACGGCACCGGGTCGAGCGGTTGCCCGTGCGGACTGACCGGGGCAGGATCGAAGGCACGACGGCCGTCGGCGCCAAACCGTAATATCCAATCACGCGGCCGGCTTCGTGGACGACGAGAACGGCTGTGAAGCCCTTCTCCTGATTGGAAAGCGCGCGGGTTTTTAGCCAGTGATCAAGTGCAGGCTTCCCACAGGAAAATCCGGACACGTCGTGAACTGCCGTAAGCGGTTCGGGAGCCGATAAGGCCACTGGTCAGCGCTTCGTCGTATAACCAGCTTCCCAAGGCGCAGACCGCTTTACCAATTCCACCATGTCGGGAACCGGCGCGGCCGGGGCCGACAGAACCTGCATGAACTCCGCGAACCCTTCCGGTCTCATGCGGACAAGACGGTTATCCATCAGCACATCCTCGGCCGCGCACGGCGGCATCGCGCACGAAATCCGTGCGGGACCGGCCGCGCAGAGTGGCGGCACGATCGATCATCGCCACGTCCGCTTCCGGCAGGCGCATCGAGATCGGGTATTCCTTACGTTCAACCGAGGCGGCCATAGCTGTCTCCAGCCTGCAATGCAGCGATCTGTAGCCCTATATGCAATACAGATTGCCCGATTACTTCCGGATGAACGTCAGATAGGCGGGCCGCCGCCCCTCGCGGATGGCCTTGGCCTCATAGCGCGTGCCGGGCCAACCTTCATAGGGCCGGTGCCAATCGGCGGCATCCCGCACCTGCCATTCAAAGGCGCCACTGGCGCGGCAGGCAAGCAGCGTCCAGTTCACATAGCTGTCGATGTCGGAGGCGAAGCGGAACCTGCCGCCGGCTTTCAGCACCCGGGCGAAGCGGCCGAGATTGGCGGCGCCGACGAAGCGTCGCTTCCAATGCTTCTTCTTGGGCCATGGATCGGGATAGAGCAGATCGATGCCGTCGAGCGAGGCTTCCGGCAGCCAGTCGAGCAGGCGCGTGGCGTCGTCGTCATAGACTCTCAGATTGGCAAGCGGCGTCTTGCCAAGCGCCGTCATCATCTTGGCCATGCCGTTGACGAAGGGTTCGACGCCGATGAAGCCGGTTGCCGGCGCTTCCGCGGCGCGATGCAACAGATGCTCACCGCCGCCGAAGCCGATTTCCAGCTGGAGCGCCGAAACCTGTGCCTTGAACAAGGTCCTGAGATCAGCCGGCGCTTCCGCCGTCAGGTCGACCCGGTATTCGCGCAGGCCGCCTTCGAGGGCGATCGCCTGCTGAGGGCGTATAGTCTTGCCGTGCCGGCGACCGAAGAAGCCTTCGGTCGCCCGGCTTGGCCTGTCCTTTGCGTCCGCTGGCGTCAGGCGGCGACGGCGTCCTTGAGCGCCTTGGCGAGATCGGTCTTTTCCCAGGAGAAGGAGCCGTCGCGACCGGCCTTGCGGCCGAAATGGCCGTAGGACGAGGTTTTTGCATAGATCGGCTTGTTGAGGTCCAGATGACGGCGGATGCCCGACGGCGACAGGTCCATGACCTTGCGCAGCGCATCCTCGAGCTTCGATTCGTCCACCTTTCCGGTGCCGTGCAGGTCGACATAGACCGACAGCGGCTGGGCGACGCCGATGGCGTAGGAGAGCTGGATGGTGCAGCGGTCGGCAAGCTTGGCCGCCACCACGTTCTTGGCAAGGTAGCGCGCCGCATAGGCGGCCGAGCGGTCGACCTTGGTGGTGTCCTTGCCCGAGAAGGCGCCGCCGCCATGGGGCGCCGCGCCACCATAGGTGTCGACGATGATCTTGCGGCCGGTGAGGCCGGCATCGCCGTCAGGCCCGCCGATGACGAACTTGCCGGTCGGGTTGATGTACCAGTTGCAGTCCTCGGCGATCTTCAGGTCGCCAAGCGCCTCGCGGATATAGGGCTCGACCACCTTGCGGACCTTCTTGGAGTCCCAGCTCGTATCGAGATGCTGGGTGGAGAGCACGATCTGCGTGACTTCCGCCGCCTTGCCGTCGGCATAGCGCACGGTGACCTGGCTCTTGGCGTCCGGGCCGAGCTTGCCGGCCTCGCCATTGCCTTCATGGCGTGCCGCCGCCAGCAATTCGAGAATCTTGTGGCTGTAATAGATCGGCGCCGGCATGAGGTCGGGCGTCTCGCGGCAGGCGTAGCCGAACATGATGCCCTGGTCGCCCGCGCCTTCCTCGCCCTGGCGGTCGGCGGCATTGTCGACGCCCTGGCCGATGTCGGGCGACTGGCCATGCAGCAGCACGTCGATCTTGGCGGTCTTCCAGTGGAAGCCGGACTGCTCGTAGCCGATCTCGCGGATCGCCTTGCGGGCAACCGACTTGAACTTGGCCGGGTTGACCACAGGGTGGCCGGACGCATCCTTGAGGACGTTGCCCGCCTTGTCCTTCTTCAAAAGCGTGTCGGGGACGCGGACCTCGCCGGCGATGACGACGCGGTTGGTGGTGGCCAGCGTTTCGCAGGCGACGCGCACCTTCCACGGATCCATGCCCGTCTTCTTGGCTTCGCGATAGACCAGATCGACGATCTCGTCCGAGATGCGGTCACAAACTTTGTCGGGATGACCCTCGGAGACGGATTCCGAGGTGAAGAGATAATTCTGCCGCGTCACGGGTGTCCCCTCTTGAAAAAAGATCGGCAGGCTGCCGATTTTGGCGCGCCACGTGTTAGCGGTGCCGGGCGCCGCTCGTCAAGCGGCGCGACGGATCTGGCATGAATGTCGGTAAGGCCGGCTATGCCACCGGCGGCAGAGCGCCGCCGGTGGCATCGGTAAAATCAATCGGCGTCTTCCGCGGAAAGCGCCTTGACCAGATCGATGATCCTGCGGCGCACCTTGACGTCGCCGATCTTGACGAAAGCCCGGTTGAGCTGAAGCCCCTCGGGACTGCCGCAGAATTCGATGGCGAACGCCATCGAGGAGTCTTCCGCAAATCCTCGATTGCCGCCGCCGGCCTCCTCGCCCGGGGCATCCTCGAAGAAGAAGGCGACAGGAACGCTCAGGATGGAGGCGATCGCCTGCAGACGGCTGGCGCCAACCCTGTTCGTGCCCTTTTCGTACTTCTGGATCTGCTGAAAGGTGATGCCGAGATTTTCACCCAGCTTTTCCTGGCTCATTCCAAGCATATTGCGACGCAGCCGGATGCGACTCCCGACATGGATGTCGATCGGATTCGGCTTCTTCTTGTTCTCTTCTGTCATTTTTTCCTCGCCGAATTTTTCCGGCTTTTTCTATTTTGTTCCGCCCATATGAAGCCGGAGCCACCTGCCCCAACAGAACCCTCCAACCGACTTCGAGAAAATTTTAGGCGTTACAGTATGAGTTTCTAATGTGCCGACTGTCAATTCACCCGTAGCCGCTGCCTTACATTCAATGTGAGGGCAATCAGCGCTAACAGCAACATGATCAGCAATCCGTTAATGCGCCGCTGTTTCGCAGACAGGAGGGCGCGCCCAGAAACCGGCACATGCGCGTCGATGGCGCCGCGCGCGTCGACGGCAAGCGCGTCGATAATGCGCCCGCGCGAATCGACGACTGCGGAGATGCCATTGTTGGCCGCGCGCAGCAGCGGCAATCCATTCTCCACTGCCCGAATCTGCGCCTGCCTGAAGTGCTGATACGGGCCTGGCGTGTCGCCAAACCATGCGTCGTTGGTGACGTTCACGATTACGTCAGATGACGCAGAGTCGGCGGCGACGAGATCGGGAAAGATAACCTCGTAGCAGATGAACGGCGCGGCACGCAGGCCGCCCGGCACGGCGATTGGATGGCGCTCGTTGCCGGCGGCGAAATTCATCGGTCCGGCGACGAGTTGGCCTATGCCGAAGCGTTCGAACAGGTCGGCGAAAGGCAGATATTCGCCGAAGGGCACCAGATGCACCTTGTCGACGGCATCGACGATCTCGCCCTTGTCGTTGATCGCCACCACGGAATTGTAATAGCGGCTGCCGGCATTCGCCGAACCGCCCTCCTCGCGCACGACGCCGGCAATCAGCATCTGGCCGTCGGTCAGCATGTCGCCCAGTGCCGTCAGCGCGTCCGGACGCTCGGTGAAGAGAAACGGCACCGATGTCTCCGGCCACAGAATGAGCTGGGGCTTGGCGTGACTTTCTTCGGGTGCTTTCCCCGATATCCCCAGCAAAGTCGCGAAGATGCGGTCGCGCACCGAGGCGTCCCATTTTTCGCTGAGGTCGACCGCGGGCTGGACGATGCGGACGTCGATGGATCGTGTTGCCGGCTCGGCGGGCATGGCGAGCCTGAAATAGCCGAAGCCGACATGGGCGGCGGCGAGGACGACGAACAGGGCAACGCCCAGCCTCAGATGCCGGCGCGCCGCCACCAGCGCCGGCAGCGAAAACAGGAAGACCGCGAGCGCGTTCATGCCGATCATGCCGGTCACCGACACGCTCTGCATCAGAAGCGGCACCGGCATCGCCGCGTAGCCGACGGCGTTCCAGGGAAAGCCGGTGAAGAGGAAGTCGCGCAACCATTCGGCAAGGCCGAACCCGAAGGCAAGGGCGGCGATGCGGCCGATATCGCTGCTCCAGAACAGCCGCGCCACCACGGTGGCAAAGCCATAGAAGAAGGCCAATGCGAAGGGGATGCCGACGACGGCGAAGGGCAAGGCCCAAGCGAAATTGTCGGCCTCGACCAGCAAGGCCTGGCCGATCCACCAGAGACCGGCGAGGAAGTAGCCGAAGCCGAACCACCAGCCTGTTGCGAAAGCCGGCCGCAGGCGCCGGAACCAGCCATCGGAAGCCTCGCCGGTGGCGCCGTCGAGCAGCCAGACGAGGACCGGGAACGAAACGAAGCAGACGGCGAAGAAATCGTAAGGCGCCTGGGCAAGCACCGCCAGCGCTCCGGCGGCAAACGCCACCAGCGCCCGCCGCCACCCCCACAGCAGAATTATCCGGCCGGTAAAGCGCTGCATCCAGCTTCCCAAGTCGCGCGAATCAGGGAGCTAGAGGTTTAACAGGCTAGGCCCGGCGTTCCAAACCCAGATAAGCGCGGCCTGACACACGGTCGCACTATCGCGGGAATCCCGCCATAGCTCTTTGTTTAGCCGCATTTCTGCAACGCCAAGCGGTTCCGCTTGGTTGCAAAAGCTCAGCGGTGCCAGCCCTGGATGCGCAGGCCACTCAGTCGCTCAGCCTCGTCCTTGGGGACAACGCGCACGGTGCGGGTGAATGTCCAGACATGGCCTTCGAGGTCACGAGCGCGGTATTGGCGCTCGCCGTAGAAATGGTCGGCGGGCTCCTCGACGATCTGCGCGCCCGCCGCGCGCGCTTGCTCGCAATGCACGTCGATATCTTGCTGCAGGCGCACATAGACGGCCTGCGTGTTCTTGCCGCCGACGGAGGCCGGGCTGGCGATATGCTCATCCCATTCGGAATCGACGATGATGTAGCCGTCGCCAAAACGCATTTCGGCATGCACCAGCCGACCGTCGGCATCGCTCACCAGCATGCTCGGCTCGAAGCCGAAGGCCGCCTGCAGCCAGATCAATGCCGCGCGTGGATCCTTGTAGAAAACACCCGAACCCAGAACCGCGTGCTTGAACGGATCGTCTATCGCCATCGGACGGCGATATCAGGCCTGTTCGGTGCGGGCCGCGCGGCGGCGCTGGCGCTCGCCCTTCTGGCTCTGCACGATGCGCACGCGCTTGACGCGGCGCGGGTCGGCGTCGAGCACGTGGAACTCGAAGCCGGGAATGGCCTGCACCACTTCGCCGCGAGCGGGGACGCGGCCGAGCGTGTTGAAGATCATGCCGCCGATGGTGTCGACATATTCGCCATGCTCGCCGGCGGCGAAATCCTCGCCGATCATCTTGGCGACCTCGTCGATCTCGGCCTTGCCGTCGACAACGAAGACGCCGTCGCCGGTCTGCGTGATCATCGGCTCGTCGTCGTCATGCTCGTCCTCGATGTCGCCGACCACCATCTCGACGATATCCTCCAGCGAGGCGAGGCCATCGGTGCCACCATATTCGTCGATGACCAGCGCCATCTGCGTGCGGTTCGTCTGCATGCGCCCCATCAGGTCGGAGGCAAGCATGGAGGGTGGCACGAACAGCACCGGGCGGATCAGGCTGAGATCGCCGATGGTACGCGCAAGATCAACCTGGGCAAGGTCGAGCGCGGTCGACGCCGGCGTCTTCGATCTGCTGCGGCCCTTCTTGACGCGGGCGAGCTTGGTGATGTGGGCGAGCACGTCGCGGATGTGGACCATGCCACGCGGATCGTCCAGCGTCTCGGAATACACCGGCATGCGCGAATGGCCGGACTGCTCGAACAGGCCGAGCAGATCGCCAAGCGTCGTGTTGATCTCGACCGCCTCGATATCGGCGCGCGGCACCATGACATCCTCGACCCGGACTTCGCGCAGGCGAAGGATGTTGTTGAGCATGGCGCGTTCGCCGGGCGAGAAGGCGCCGGCATCGGTCGCCGTTTCCGCGAGCGCGCCGGCAATCTCTTCGCGCAGGCTGGTGCCGTTGCGGTGCCGGAACAGGCCGAGCACGCGGTCGAAGAGCGAAGGACCGGCATGCGTCGGCTCCGCGGCCGCGCTGCCGGCGGGAATACTCGGACTGGAGCCCTCTTCCGTCTTTTCGGAAGGCTTGGCAGCACTGCCGGCGTCCGGACGGGCGGCAGTTTCTGGTGTGTCGTTCATCGCCATCGGGTCAATTGAGCTTTTTTGTTACGCGTAGGGATCGGGAATGGCAAGCCTCGCAAGCGCCGCTCGCTCGATCGCTTCCATCTCCTCCGCCTCAGCGTCGGTCTCGTGATCATGGCCCAAAAGATGCAGCAGGCCATGGATAACGAGATGGGTGATATGGTCTTCAATCGGCTTGTCTTCCAGAGCGGCCTCGCGCGCCACCGTCCCAGAAGCCAGCACGATATCGCCCAGCATCGGCGGCAGCTTGCCGCCTTTCGGAAAGGAAAAAGCCGGGAAAGACAAGACGTTGGTGGGCTTGTCCTTGCCGCGCCACTCGGCATTGAGCGTCCGGATATGGGCATCGTCGGAAAAGACGACGCTGAGCTCGGAGGCGCCGCCCGCGCCGGTTTCGGCAAAGGCGGCCGCAACGGCGCGATCGACGAGACGCGTCAGTTCGGCTTCCGCGGGCCAAGCGCCTGCCTCGACGAAAATATCGATATCGACCGGCGCTTCGCCGCCAAATTCCGGCTTCTGAGCCATAGGGCCTATAGTCAGCTTTCGGCGCCCAAGCCTC
Source organism: Mesorhizobium sp. B3-1-6 (assembly GCF_006439555.1). Classification (NCBI taxonomy): domain Bacteria; kingdom Pseudomonadati; phylum Pseudomonadota; class Alphaproteobacteria; order Hyphomicrobiales; family Phyllobacteriaceae; genus Mesorhizobium; species Mesorhizobium sp. B3-1-6. The sequence continues at coordinate 89,146 of NZ_VFTM01000016.1, forward strand.
GCGCCAGCTTGCCGTCGCGGTCATATGCCTTGACGATCTCGGCGACCAGCGGGTGGCGCACCACATCGCCTTCGTTGAAGCGGACGGTGACGATGCCGGGCACGCCGTCGAGCACGCGCAGCGCTTCGACCAGGCCCGACTTGGTGTTGGGCGGAAGGTCGATCTGGGTCGGATCGCCGGTGACGATCATGCGGGAGTTCTCGCCGAGACGGGTCAGGAACATCTTCATCTGCATCGGCGTGGTGTTCTGCGCCTCGTCGAGGATCACCGCCGCATGCGCCAGCGTGCGGCCGCGCATGAAGGCCAAGGGCGCGATCTCGATCACTTCGGCGGCGATCGCCCGCTCGACCTTGTCGGCCGGCATCATGTCGTAAAGCGCGTCGTAGAGGGGCCTGAGATACGGGTCCACCTTCTCCTTCATGTCGCCGGGCAGGAAGCCCAGCCGCTCGCCGGCCTCGACGGCCGGGCGCGACAGGATGATGCGCTCGACCATGCCGCGTTCTAGCAGCATCGCCGCATGCGCCACCGCCAGATAGGTCTTGCCGGTGCCGGCGGGACCTATGCCGAACACCATTTCGGAACGCTCCAGCGCCCGCATATAGGCGTCCTGGTTGAGCGAGCGGGCGTAGATCGTCTTCTTGCGCGTCGCGATCTGGGCGGCCGAAACCTTGCCCTTGCGCTCCATCGTCGGCAGGGTCAGCTGGTCGTCGGCGGCAATCGCCATGCGCACGGCGCCGTCGACATCCGACTGGCCAATGTCGACGCCCTTCTGCAGGATGCCGTAGAGGGTGTCCAGCGCGCGGCGCGCCTGTTCGGCGGCGGCGGCGGAGCCCTTGATCGTCAGTTGATTGCCGCGCGAGCGGATGTCGACGCCGAGCTTCTGCTCGAGCCGGGCGAGGTTCTCATCGAACTGGCCGTAAAGGGCGCTGGCTAGCTTGTTGTTGTCGAAGGTCAGTACGATGTGCGCCATGTCGGAGGCCCCGGACGCCTGGTTCTGGGGCGGATTCTTCAGTTCAGCAGCGCTCAACCGTCTCTCCTCATCTGCCGAGGTCGTCAGACCAATTCGGCGAACAGGCTGTTGTAGCCCGTCCTTGTGATTCGTACGTCGATAATGTCACCGATTCCGCCGGCCTTGTCGTCAACAATAACCGGCTGCAGCCACGGTGAACGGCCTACTTTCTGGCCGGCCTGTCGGCCAGGCTTCTCGATCAGCGTGCCGATGGTCTTGCCGACCAGGCTCGAGCCGAAATCCTGCTGCTGCCTGAGAAGGAGAGCCTGCAGACGCTGCAGACGCTCGTCCTTCACCGCTTCCGAGACATGGCCATCCATTTCGGCGCCCGGCGTGCCGGGACGCGGCGAATATTTGAACGAAAAGGCCGAGGCATAGTTCACCTCGCGCACCAGCTGCAGCGTCGCTTCGAAGTCGGCATCGGTCTCGCCGGGGAAACCGACGATGAAGTCGCCGGACATGGCGATGTCGGTTCGGGCGGCGCGGATGCGCTCGATCAGCGCGAGATAATCGCGCGCCGTATGCCGGCGGTTCATCGCCTTGAGAATGCGATCCGAGCCGGACTGCACGGGCAGATGCAGATAGGGCATCAGCGCCGGCAGATCGCGGTGCGCGGCGATCAGTTCGTCGTCCATGTCGCGCGGATGGCTGGTGGTGTAGCGCAGCCGTGCCAGGCCGGGGATTTCCGCCAGGCGGAACAGCAGGCGGCCGAGCCCCCATTCCTCACCATTTCCGCCGACGCCGTGCCAGGCGTTAACGTTCTGGCCGAGCAGCGTCACCTCGCGCACGCCGGCCTCGGCCAGGCGCTCGGCCTCGGCGACGATCTGCGCCACCGGGCGCGAAACCTCGGAGCCGCGCGTATAAGGCACGACGCAGAAGGTGCAGAACTTGTCGCACCCCTCCTGCACCGTCAGGAAGGCGGTGACGCCGCGCTTTGCCAATTCGGCGCGCCTGGGCTGCGGCAGATGCTCGAACTTGTCCTCGATGGCGTATTCGGTCTCGACGATCTTTTCGCCGCCGCGGACCCGCGCCAGCACGTCGGGCAGCCGGTGATAGGTCTGCGGGCCGATGACCAGATCGACCGCCGGGGCGCGGCGGATGATCTCGGCGCCTTCGGCCTGCGCCACGCAGCCGGCGACGCCGATCAAGAGCTCGCGGCCGGCCACGGCGCGTTCGGCTTTCATGTCGCGGATGCGGCCAAGCTCGGAATAGACCTTTTCCGCCGCCTTTTCGCGGATATGGCATGTGTTGAGCAGCACCAGATCGGCGTCTTCGACGGCGTCGGTGGCGACATAGCCGTCGGCGGCCAGCGCATCGGTCATGCGCTGGGAATCGTAGACATTCATCTGGCAGCCATAGGTCTTGACGAAGACCTTTTTCGCCGCGCGGTCAGTGCCGGCCGAGTGCTCGGCCGCAGTGCCGATGCCGTGGCTTTCAATCGTGTTCAATTCCATCGGGCGGCTTCTAGCGCCTTTCCGTGACAAAAAACAGACGATTCTGCCCGCGGCGCGTCGCGCCGCCTTGTTCCAAAACCGTTACAGGCCTTTGGGCGACATAACAATCAGCGGCTCTTGGCCGGGTCGGCGAGGATGGCCTGCATCATCTCGCGCACCTTGGCTTCCATCAGCCTTGCCGTCTCCTTGCGGTTCGAACCCTTGGAGAACGGCACCGGCTCGCCGAAATGCACCTCGGCATCGATCGCCCCTTCGGCAAGCAAGGTTTTCAGGTGCGGCATCAGATCCTGGTCGCCGATCCAGGCGGTCATCGGCCGATGGCGGCGTCCCATGGGCATGCCGTGCAGTCGCGTGTAGGCGATCGCCACGGGCTGGATGAAGACCTGTTCGGCCGCCCCTTCCGAAATCGCCATGGAGGCCGCGCCGAACAGCGTGCTCTTGAACGGCAGCACGAGGTTGCCGTCGCCGGTCGAGCCTTCGGCGAACAGCACCATGGCATCGCCCTTGGCCATGCGCCTGGCAATCTGGCTTGCCTGGTCGCCGGAGGTGCGCTTGCGCTCGCGCTCGATGTAGACGGTGCGCTGCAGCTTGGACAGCATGCCGATCAGCGGCCAGCCCTCCATGTCGGCCCTGGCGATGAATTTCACATCGACAAAGGAGGCGAGCACCATGATGTCGGTCCAGGAAATGTGGTTGGCCGCCACCAGCAGCGGACGTTCCCTGGCCAGCGCGCCCTTCACATGCACCCGCATGCCGAGCGCCCGCAGGATCATGCTGTGCCAGATTTTGAGAATGAAGGTTTCGGGCCACAGCCCCGTCTTCATCGACAGCATCTGCAGCGGCACCAGCACCAGCGAACAGACGACGACATAGGCGAGCGCCAGGAAAATCCGCAATTTCTTGATCATTCGCTCCGGCCCTATCGCGCGGACTGGCTAGCGAAGATCGCGGCGCATGACAAGCGCGCCGGTCGGGCCGTGCTCGGTCGAGCGATAATAGTTCGGCCGATGGCCGACCTGGCGGAAGCCGAGCCTGCGGTAAAGCCCGATCGCCGGCGTGTTGGTCTCGTCGACCTCGAGGAAGAGCGCCGCGGCGCGCTGCGTATGCAATTCGCGCAGCACCGCGTCCATCAATTGCCAGCCGAGCCCCTGGCGGCGATGCGTGCGGGCGACGGCCAAGGTCAGGATCTCGCCCTCGCCGGCCGCCAGCCGCGCGAGCACGAAGCCAACCGGCGGCTTGGAGCCTTGGCCGGTCTCACGCGCGGCATAGCCGAAGACCGTGTCCTGCTCGAGAAGTGCTGCGAATTCGCCGTCGGTCCAGGGCCGCACGAAATCCTCGCGATGCAGCACCGAAACAGCGGCGCTGTCGGCGACCGTCAACGGTTCCAGCGCATAGTCCCTGCGGCGCGGCTGAAAGAACGGTATGCGCATCAGGAATCGTTTCCCCTGTCCTGCCTTGGCAGAATGAAACCCGCCTGCGGCTTGGCGTCGGCGCCGCGCAGATAAAGCGGCTTCGGCTTTTCGCCCGGTTCCTTGGCCAAGGCCAGCTTGGCATAGGTCGCGATGTCGGCTGTGGCGGCCACAGGACCAGTTTCGAAGGCACGACCCGCCGCCTTGGCAATCTGCGGCGCGGCGGTCCCGACCAGGACCGCGTCGGCGCCGATGGCCATGGTCACTGCCTCGGAAAGCGCAGCTACGGAAGGTCCGTAAGTCTCGACTAACGCTTTATCATAGAGCGCCGCATGGATTTCCTCGCGGCTGGCATCGAGCGCGGCAAGCACCGCGCGCCCGGGAAACGCATTCGCAGCCTCCGCCGCCAGGGCTTCCAGCGTCGTCACGCCGATCGCCGGGATTTTCAGCGCCAGCGCCAGGCCGCGCGCTGCCGAGACGCCGACGCGCAGGCCGGTGAAGGAGCCGGGTCCGATCGAGACGGCAACAGCGTTGAGGTCAGGGTAACCGACCCCGCCGGCTTGCAGGGCTGTCTCGATGACGGCCATCAGATGCTCCGCATGCCCCTTGCCGAGGTCGCGCACCTCACGGCCAAGCTCCTTCCCCGCGCCTGCATCATAGACGCAGGCAGCGCAGAGACTGGCGGCGCAGTCGATGGCGAGCAGCTTCATATAGGCAACTTCATATGGCCATTAATGAACTGGATCGAAACACAATTCCCTCTGCCCGGCATAGGCCGCCGCCGCAAGAGCCAGGGCGGAGAAATGTTAAGCGGCTTTGCTTTCCGGCAGCGCCAGGACCTTGTTGTCAGGCAGAGACCGCGATGCGCAGCATGTGGTTGTCCCAGACATAGTCCGGCTCGGAACGGGTCGAGCCGGCGCCGCCAACGATCTCGCCGGCGCCGGTCGTTGCCATGAAGCCAGCGCCGTCGGGCGCGAGGCCGCAGACCTCGACCAGCGATCTGGTCGCGACCACGCGTCCGCTGGCGGCGTCGAGGACGGCCAGCGAATTGCCTTCCGGCGAAGTGATGGCGACCGTACCTGTGGCGGCATTGGCGGCGACCGAACCGATATAATTGCGGAAGCCGGAGAGCACATCCTGCGGCATCTCCAAGAGCTCGAGCTCCTTGCCGCGCGCGGCGCGGCCGACCAGCGCGGGGCGGTCGGTCGCCGGCCCGCGATATTGGCAGCCGAACCAGACGGTGCCCGCCTGGTCGCGATCCATGTGGCGGATCGACAGCTGATGCAGCGCCGGCGGCAATTCATGTTTTTCGATGAGGTCGCCGGTGACGCGGTCGACCAGCGTGTAGGACGGCTTCATCGTCGCGATGTTGAGCTCGGCCCGGCCATAGTCGGGATGGGTTTCGATGCCGCCATTGGCGATGGCTAAAGTGCGGCCATCGCCGAGCAGGAGCAGCTCATGCGGTCCCATGCCATAGGTCGGGAATTCGCCGATGCGATTGAATTTCTCCCGCGCATCGTAGACACCGACGACACCTGCCGCATTGTCGAAATCGTTCTCGGTCGCATAGAGCAAGGCGCCGTCGGGCGAGAACACGCCATGGCCGAAGAAATGCCGGCCGGCGATGCTGGCGATGGTCAAGGGCTTGTCGCGGCCGGCTTGGTCGAAGACGACGGCGAAGGTGCCGGGCTGACGGGCGAAGACCACCGAACGCTTCGACACCGGATCGAAGGCGACGTCATGGCCGCGATCGGGCAGATCGACCGTATGCAGGATTTTTCCCGCCTCGGAGAGCACGGCGGCGCCGAAGCTGCCGTCACGCTTGACGAAGGCCGTGGCAAACACCGCGTCCGCGGCAAGCGTGTCGGCCCAGGCACGCGGCGCCATGGCGGCGGCAAAGCCCGCGCCCGCGGCCCGCAGGAAATCGCGGCGATCGATGAGCTTTGTACCTGTCCACGCCATCGATCAGTCTCCGTCCAGCGACGAGAAGCCGGCGGTCAGGCCGAATTCGGCGGTCATCCTGGTGCCGATCAAGGTCGACAGGCTCGAGGTTATCAGCGCGAAATGCTCGAGCTTGCCGCGCAGCGCGGGATCCGCGAGCGCCTTGTCGATCGGACCGGCGATCGACTTCGCCGTCGCCACGCCGTTGCTGAGCTGGATGTGGATGGATTCGGCCATCCATTGCGCATCGGCTGGCAGCGCGTCGCCGAGCTTGGAAGCCTGGAACAGTTGGTCGATGCCGGACAGGTTTGCGGCCAGCGAAGCCGTCGTGTTCCGCGAGCGCCAGTAGATCGCCTGCTTCGGCTTGTCGGCATCGGGCCTGGCGCCGAGAAAACCTTTCAGCCGCACGTCGCGGATCATGTCCAGCTCGTTGATGAAGACGCCGACCAGTTCCGTCACCGCTTCGTTGCCGTCTCGGTAGAGCGGGTTTTTCGGTCCTGGGTTGGCCCAGAGCGACGCAAAGCCATCGGGGTTTTGCCAGGCATCACGCACCTCGCCGGCCATCGCTTCGACATTGCCGGCAACCGCCTCACCATAGGCGCAGCGGTAAGGATCGTCCTTCCTCGCGAGCGTTTCGGCGCCGTCGCCGTAAAGCACATATTCGAGCCCGCCGAGGCCCTGCATGGCGACGCTCTTCTGCGCCAGTTGCGACGGATCGGTGGCTGACGGATCCTTGGATGCCAGCGTGGCCTGCACTTGCCTCAGGCCGATGCTCTTGCGGTCCGGCCAATAGAGCATGCGCTCCAGCCGGTTGTTCTCCTTGATCGGTCCGAAGGCGATGATCTCGGCCACCGACCAGGCCTCGACCGTGCCGGAAAACGCCGCGCGCGCCGCTTCGAGATTCTTTTCGGACGGCGTTTCGCAGAGCTGGTGCATCGCCTTGGTCAGGCCCGCCGCATGCTCGTCGAGGCTGGCATAGGCTGGGCGGACGAAACCATCGATCGCGCGGCCGATGACATCGGAGGCTTTCACCGCGGCCGATGCCGGCAGGGAGATCGCCAGAAAAAGCGGAAGGGCAAGGGCGGCGGCCAGGCGTTTCGACATCAAAGCGACTCCAGGAATTTAATCAGCGCGTCACGATCGGCCGCGGCGGCCCCGGCAAAGCGATCGCGCGCCTTCCGACCCTCGCCGCCATGCCACAGGATCGCCTCGGCAAGCGTGCGGGCGCGGCCGTCATGCAGATAGAAGCTGTTGCCGTTGACTGTCGCGGTGAGCCCAATACCCCAGAGCGGAAGGGTGCGCCACTCGCTGCCGCTCGCTTCGCCTACCCGTTGCCCGTCGGCAAGGCCCTCGCCCATGTCGTGCAGCAGGAAGTCGGAATAAGGCCAGATCAGCTGGAAGGCCTGCGCCTTGTTGGGCGTGCCGCGCATGGTGACGAATTTCGGCGTGTGGCAGGAAATGCAGCCCATCTCGTAGAACTGCTTCTTGCCGGCGAGCACGTCTGGTTTGTCGAGATCGCGCCGCGCCGGCACGGCCAGATTCTGCGAATAGAAGGTGACGAGGTCCATGACAGGGGGCGGCGCCTCGGCCGTGCCGAGGCGTTGCTGCACGCCGTTCGGCATGGCAAGGCAATCCGTCTGCGCCTTGGTGCAATCGCCCCAATGCTTCGGCATTTCCGGCGTGGAGATGCCGATATCGCCGGCAAAGGCATCGGCCGCCTGCTGGCGGATCGAGGCGGTCTGCGCCTTCCAGCCGAAGCGGCCCAAAGTCACCGCGCCGCTCAGTTCGTCGCGCACGATGTTCGGCTGGCCCGAAATGCCGTCGCCGTCGCGGTCATCCGCATCGGCATGGGCGAGAATATCGGCCGGCGCGATCTGCTCGATCAGGCCCAGCCCGATCATCGGCGGCGTCAGCCGAGGCGAGAGCGTGGTGCGCGGATCGAGTGGGCCGTAACCGAGATTTTCGACGGAATAGCTTGGCTTGCGCAGCGCAACAATGGCGCCGTCGCCGAGCGTCACTTTTTGCTCCTGGTAATCGACGCGTATCCGGCCTTCGCCTTTGAGGCCCGGAACCGCAAGATCCTGCAGTTGCGTGCCATAGACCGGATCGGGAAAGTTCAGCACCTTGTGGTCGGCAAGTGCGGCCTTTTCCTCGGCGCTGGCGGCGTCGCGCGCCAGCCGCAGGAACATCGACGTCGATCCGGCATCGCCTTCCGGCGGACGGCCGCGGCCGTCCTTCAGATGGCAGTTCTGGCAGGCGCGCTCGTTGAACAGCGGGCCGAGCCCGTCCGAAGCCTGGGTCGAGGATGGCGACGACACCCAGTTCTTGCGGAACAGCGCGTTGCCGAGCTTGAAGCTGCCCTCTTCCTCAAAGGTGATGTTGGCGGAGGATTGCGAAAAGGCATCGCGGTTGACGTCCTTCCGCGACGTGCCGGCGCCGCCCTGCATCAGCTCGAACGGTTCGGGCCTGGTAAAGTCGGTCGTTGGCCTGGTGACTGCCAGAACCCGCGCCTGATCCTTCGGCGTCAGGTCGGTGCGGCTCGTCGGGAGAGCGGCTGGCTCACCGGCCATGGCGGGCGCGGAAAGCATGACCGCCAGCAAAAGCGACGCCCCGCTGCCGATCCGGTATCGTGGGGTCTTCCGAAGCGGCAGGCCGTCGATTGCTGCCCGCAGCGCGCGGCGCGAAAAATGATCTACGGGGCGCCGCATTCCCGCATGTCCTTACTCCGCCTCGTTGGCCGAGTCGGCGTTGAGCTGGCCGTACTTTTCCTCGCCGATCGAGGCAAGCAGGTCGAGCTGCGTTTCCAGGAAGTCGATATGTCCTTCCTCGTCGGTCAAAAGGTCCTCGAACAGCTTCATCGAGACGAAATCGCCTTCCTCGTGGCAGATCTCGCGCGAGCGTTTGTAAGCGGTGCGCGCGTCATATTCGCCGGCCAGATCGGATTCGAGCACTTCCTTGACGTTCTGGCCGATGCGCAACGGCGCGACGGACTGCAGATTGGGATGGCCTTCGAGGAAGATGATGCGCGCGATCAGCCTGTCGGCGTGATGCATTTCCTCGATCGATTCCGCCCGCTCCTTCTTTGCCAGCTTGGTGTAGCCCCAATCCTCGAGCAGACGATAATGCACCCAGTACTGGTTGACGGCTCCAAGCTCCAGAAACAGAGCTTCATTAAGCCGCCCGATGACCTGCGGTTCGCCTTTCATGGGGTCTGCTCCCGTATTGGACGCGCAAGCCTCTCACGCGGTCCAGGTGTGAAACGATGTCCACGCCGCCCACCTCTGAGCGGGCGTGGTAGTTCTCGGTGACCCGAATGATCGTTTCCACCACATTTGGGAAACAGCCGCAACAGCGACCGCGCTTGCGCATCGCATGATAGACCTTCGCGGGCACGATCAGCTGCCAGGGATCCTCATCCAGCAGGCCGACGATCGTCTGCTCGATCTCCTTCTCGGTGATGATGTTGCAATGGCAGATCAGCATTCACTTGCTCTGGCTGACGGCGCCGGCCACGGCGCCGCTTGGATTATTTGTTAGTCGGGCATGATCTTATCCAAAAACCGGTATCCACTTTTTGGGATCATGCCTGTTTCCTAGTCGGGCATGATCTCGTCCAAAAAACCGGTATCCACTTTTTGGGATCATGCCCTGGACCTTACTTGAACACCTTGTCGGGAGCGTCCAGGCTGTCGGAGCCCTCGAAGGCGATCTGGTTCAGCTTGAGCGAGCCGACGGCGCGCTCGATCGACTTGGTCTGGTCGATCAAGGCGTCGATTGCCGCCTGGACGGTAGCGTTGCCTTCGGTGTTGCCTTCGGCAATCTGCTGGTCGTAGGCCTCGCCGGCCAGCGCGCGCGCCTGGATGGCCTCCATCTTGGCGACGGTGGTGTCGAGCTTGCCCGACAGTTCCTTGTCGATCGCCGGATCGGCGGCCTTCACCATATCAGACGCCGACGGACCCGAAACCACGGAGCCGTCGAGCCGCTTGTAGCTGGCACGGTAGGCGTCGCGGATACCGACCGCGTCATAGAGATGCGAGATGTAGGTGTTGTCGGAGAAGCAGTCGTGCTCCTCTTCCGGATCGTGCAGCAAAAGGCCGAGCTTCATGCGCTCGCCGGCCAGTTCGCCATAGGAGAGCGAGCCCATGCCGGTGAAGATGGTGGAGATGCCGGCATTCGCGTCGCCGTCGGTGAGGTTCTTGCGCGCGGCGCCGTCCTCCTTCCAGTTGCCGACCATTTCCTGCAGGTCGGACACCAGAAGATCGCTCGCCGACTTCAGATATTCGGCGCGACGGTCGCAATTGCCGCCCGTGCAGTTCTTGAGATCGTAGTCGGTAAAGGGCCGCTCGCCCGCGCCCGGGCCTGTGCCGTGCAGGTCCTGGCCCCAGAGCAGGAATTCGATGGCATGATAGCCGGTCGCGACATTGGCCTCGACGCCGCCGGCCTCCTGCAGCGTGCCCGAAAGGAACTCCGGCGTCAGCTTCGAGGCGTCGACCTTCTTGCCGTTGATCTCGATTTCCTTGTTGGCGATGACGTTGGCTGTATAGAGCGCGTTTTCGTCCGACTCGCTGCCATAGCTCTTGGCGACATAGTCGATCAGGCCCTCATCCAGCGGCCACGAATTCACCTTGCCTTCCCAGTCGTCGACGATCTTGTTGCCGAAGCGGTAGACTTCTGTCTGCTGGTAAGGAATGCGCGCCGCCTTCCAGGCCTCGCGCGCGGCGTTCAGCGTGTCTGCCGAGGGGCTGGCAATGAGCGCATCCACCGCCTTATCCAGCGCCTGCGCAGTGGTCAGAGAATCCTCATATTTGGCCAAAGCGATGTCGGCATAGGTCTTGATTACCGCTTTGGCGTCCGTTTCGGCTTTCGCCGGCAACACGAACACCGCCGCCGTCAGCGCAGCCGTGGCGCAGATCGCAGCCAGCCTGCCGCCATTACGTGCCGTCATTATCCTTCTCCAGTTCCTTGGAAATTCAACAATAGGCGCATGTGTCCACCCGCGCCGAGGCATGAGCATGCCGGGAAAAATGGTGGCCGCGCCGATGCGCGGTTCGCGATAAAAAGACACCCACTTGCCTCCAATCGAAAGGGTTCAAGGCCCAGCCATCAAAGGGATGCGCTTCGCGCGCAGCTCTCCATAAAGCGATGGAGAGGCCGGGAGTCAACTGGCGCGGCAGAAAAAATTCAATTGAAACAATAGTTTAGAATTATTCTAAACTAGGATTATCAACTTTAAGACGATCGCCCGACCGGGAGACCGGATTGACAGGCAGCCGTTCTGGGTGCGACCCGGACGCCTGCCCTTGCGGCGGCGGCAGACAATCGCCACTTGGCGCAAGAGCCTAGAGTTCCAAGACAAAAGGATTGCGATGACGAACGGGGTTGTGATTGTCGGTGCCGGCCATGCCGGCGTGCAGGCCGCAGCCAGCCTGCGCGATGAGGGCTATGAAGGGCCTGTCATCCTGATCGGCGACGAGAAGGAACTGCCCTATCACAAGCCGCCGCTGTCCAAGACCTTCATCAAGGACGCCGAGGCCAAGCCGCAGCCCCTGCGCGGCGAAGCGTTCTACACCGGCAACAACATCGATTACCGGCCGGGCGTGCGCATCGAGAGCACCGATGCCCGCGCGGGCCAGCTGAATGTCGCAGGCGGTGGAACGCTCGGCTTCGACCGGCTGGTGCTTGCAACCGGCTCGCGGCCGCGCCTGCTCAAGCTCGACGGCGCCGGCCTTGCCGGCGTGGTCTCGCTGCGCTCGCTGGCCGACGCGCGGGCGATCCGCGAGCTCAGCGCGCAAACCGAGGACGTGGTCATTCTCGGCGGCGGCTTCATCGGCCTGGAGATCGCGGCCACACTGAGAGCCGCGGGCCGCAACGTCACCGTCGTCGAGGCCGTCGACCGGCTGCTTGGCCGCGCCGTGGCGCCTGTCATCGCCGCGCATGTGCGTCAGCGCCTGGAAGCGATCGGCGTGCGCATCCTGACCGGCACCACCATCGTCCGCCTGGAGGGCGAAAACGGCCGCGTCTCGGTCGCGATCACGTCCGGCGGCGAGCGCCTGCCGGCGCAGATGGTCATCATCGGCATCGGCGTGGTGCCCAATGTCGAACTGGCGGAAGCCGCCGGCCTGGCCATCGGCAACGGCATCCGCGTCGACCAGCATATGCAAAGCTCCGTTCCCGAAATCCTCGCCATCGGCGACGCGGCCTCCTATCGGCATTGGTTCACCGGCGGCGACGTGCGGCTGGAATCGGTGCAGAACGCCACCGACCAGGCCAGGCTTGCAGCCCGCACCATCCTCGGCCATGCCGAGCCGTTCTCGGCCGTGCCGTGGTTCTGGTCGGATATCGGCGACATGAAGCTGCAGATGGTGGGGCTGACGCAAGGCGGGGACAGCCACGTTGTGCTCGGCGATCTCGCCGACAACAAGTTCTCGATCTACCATTATGCCGGCGACCGGCTGCTCGGCATCGAATCCGTCAACCGTCCGGCCGACCATATGCTTGGCCGCAAGATGCTCGGCGCCGGCTTCTCGCCGGCGCCGCAGACGGTGGCAGGCGGGCCAGATGCGCTGAAGGCGGCGCTCGCGGACTTCAGTCAGGACGAACCGACCAGGGCGGCGGGCTGATTGTTCAATCCAATATGATGATAACAACGCTCGGGGGCGCGAAAGGACGCACCCACCAAGCCTTGGCAAAAGGCGATCGCCGAATTATCATAAATTGATAATTTCGGATAAAGCGAAAGATTTGCTCCGTGCCTGCAAGCTACAGCATTGGCTCCCGCTACGAGGCATTCGTGCGCGAGCTTGTCGAGAGTGGCCGCTACGCCAGTGCAAGCGAAGTCGTGCGCGATAGTCTGCGCCTGCTGGAGGAGCGTGAAGAGCACCGGCAGGCGAAGCTTGCTGCACTGCGTGAAGACATCCGCAAGGGTGTAGAGAGCGGACCAGCTATAACAGCCGACGACGTTTTCGATCGGCTGGAGAAAAGATACGCGGCGGAAAGCCGCAAATAATGGCTCTCAGTTTCGCGCCTGCCGCCGTGCAGGACATCGAAGAGATTGGCGATTACATCCAAGCTGAAAATCCGGCGGCCGCCCGCCGCTTGATAGCGGCACTTCGAGTGCGATGCGACACCATCTTGGATGCACCACGTGGTGGCGCTCCCCGTTCCGAACTCTGGCGAGGCCTGCGTTCCGTCGCGTTCCAGAGATATGTCATCTTCTATACCGTCGAGCGTAACAATGTGCGCGTTGAGCGCATCCTGCATGGCTCGCGCGACATCCAGGGCATTTTCGATGAAAGGAAAATGCCCAAGGATAGTTGAAGCCGACACTCTGACAACTTCGATCAGGCGGCCCGCGCGTCGCGGATCGAGGTCTCCAGGATATCCAGCGCCTCGGTCATGACTCCGTCCTGGATGGTGATCGGCGACAGGAAGCGGATGACATTGCCGTAGACGCCGCAGGTGAGCAGGATGAGGCCCTTGTCCAGCGCCTTCAGCCTGACCGCGTTGGCGAACTCCGCCGACGGCAGGCCCTTCTTCACGTCGTTGAACTCGACGGCGTTCATGAAGCCCGGACCGCGGATGTCGACGATCTCGGGCACGTCGTCACGGATCGAGTCCAGCCGCTGCTTCAGCCTGGCGCCAAGGGCATTGGCGCGATCGCAGAGGTTTTCCTCCTCGATGACGTCGAGCACAGCATGGGCCGCGGCAACACCGATCGGGCTGCCGCCATAGGTGCCGCCGAGCCCACCGGGGCCAGGCGCATCCATGATCTCGGCGCGGCCGGTGACGGCCGACAGCGGGAAGCCGCCGGCAAGGCTCTTGGCCATGGTGGTGATGTCGGGCGCCACTTCGTGGTGGTCCATGGCGAACATCTTGCCGGTGCGGGCAAAGCCGGTCTGCACCTCGTCGGCGATCAGCAGCATGCCGTGCTGGTCGCAGATCTTGCGAAGTGCCGCCATAAAGTCGCGTGGCGCCTCGTAGAAGCCGCCCTCGCCCTGCACCGGCTCGACGATGATTGCCGCGACGCGGCCCGGATCGACATCGGCCTTGAACAGCCTGTCGAGCGCGGCGAGCGAGTCGGCGACGGAGACGCCGTGTAGCGTGACCGGGAACGGCGCATGGAAGACGTCGGCCGGCATGGCGCCGAAGCCGACCTTGTAGGGCACGACCTTGCCGGTCAGCGCCATGCCCATGAAGGTGCGACCGTGGAAGCCGCCGGAAAAGGCGATGACCGCCTGGCGCCCAGTGGCATTGCGGGCGATCTTAATGGCGTTCTCGACCGCCTCGGCGCCTGTCGTGACGAACACCGTCTTCTTCTCGAATTTTCCCGGCAGCATGCCGTTCAGGCGCTCGGCCAGACGCACATAGCTTTCATAGGGCACGACCTGATGGCAAGTGTGGGTGAAGCGGTCGAGCTGCGCCTTGACGGCCTCGATCACCTTGGGATGTCGGTGGCCGGTGTTGACCACGGCGATGCCCGAGGAGAAGTCGATATAGCGCCGGCCTTCCACATCCCAGATTTCCGAGTTCTCGGCGCGATCGGCATAGATCTGCGTGGTCATGCCGACGCCGCGCGAGATCGACTGGTTCTTGCGTTCGGAAATGGCTGAGTTCTTCATGTCATTCCTCATCGGACCGGCGCCCGTTCTTGTTTGGTGACGCCTGTTCTGGCCTTATTTCAGGTTTTCCTCAAGTCGGCACCATGGCCCGGTCGATTGGGCCTGCCCAAGGCGGACCAAGAAGGCCCGGTTTTGGATGGCCGGACCGTTGCAAGCCCAACTCAACTTTTTGCCGAGTCATCGTTGTCATTGAACCCCACGGGCGGTGATTTTGCCCGCTGCCATGGCGAAGATTTTGAACTGCGCCAAGCGTGCCATCCCTCGGGCAAGTCCGCCAGTTCGAGGATGCTCTCGTCGCGCTTAACCACTTCCTGTAAGCCGACGAGCATTATGTCGCCATCTTCGACGGGTCCGGGGTCGCAGTTGTGAAATTGCCAACTGCCGTCCTCGTCGTCATGCGACACGTATGCGATCCAATCATTCCGGCGGAATATGCCCCCGTCCACGAACACCGCGACATTGGGTGGGTCTGAGAACTTCCACTCGCCCATACTCCGTCCCCCAAGCAATCCGAGCGGCGTCACGCCGTTCGCACAAACCCCTCGCTCGCCCGAAGCAGGTTGCGCGTATAATTCTCGCTGACGCGATGCGCGATCAACTGGCTCGCATTGAGGGTCTCCACCGCTTGACCGTTTTGCATGACCATCAGCCGTTGGCACATGTGGGTGATGATGGCGAGGTCGTGGCTGACCATCAGGAAGGTGAGCTTGCGACGGCGGCGCACCTCTTCCAGAAGATTCAGCACCTCCGCCTGCACGGACGCGTCGAGCGCCGAGGTCGGCTCGTCGAGTAAAAGGATCGAGGGTTCGAGGATCAGCGCCCGGGCAATCGCCACGCGCTGGCGCTGGCCGCCGGAGAGCTGGTGCGCGTAGCGGAAGCGAAAACCATTGCCGAGGCCGACCTCGTCCAGCGCGCGCTCGATGCGCTTCTCGCCGTCGGCAATGCCATGGATCGCGAGGGGCTCCTGCAGCAGGCGGTCGACCGTCTGGCGCGGATGCAGCGAGCCATAGGGATCCTGGAACACCATCTGCACATCGCGGTAAAAAGCCTTGTCGCGGGTCTTGCCAAGGGGCTTGCCGTTGACAGAGATGGTGCCGGAAGAAACCGGCGCCAGGCCGGTGATGGCTCTCAGCAGCGTCGACTTGCCGGAACCGCTCTCCCCGACCAGACCGTAGGATTCGCCTTCCCTCACTTCGAGGCTTACGCCCTTCAGCGCGCGAAATCGGTCGAAGACAACTTCCAGCCCTTCGACAGCGATGGAAGCCGTCATGCCGCCCACTCCGGCTTGCGGTCGAGCACCGGCAGCGGATGGCGCTCGAAGCCGATCCTCGGCATACAGTTGAGCAGGCCGCGCGTGTAGGGGTGCCGGGCGTCGCGCAGTTCGGAAGCCTTGATCTGCTCGACCACCTTGCCGGCATACATGACGACGACGCGGTCGCAAAAGGAGGAGACCAGGCGCAGATCGTGCGAGATGAAGATCAGGCCCATGCCGCGCTCGGCGACGAGCTTGTCGAGGATCTTGAGCACGTCGAGCTGCACGGTGACGTCGAGCGCCGAGGTCGGCTCGTCGGCGATCATCAGCTCCGGCCCGGCGATCAGCATCATGGCGATCATGGCGCGCTGGCCCATGCCACCCGAGACCTCGTGCAGATAGAGGTCGAAGACGCGGGCCGGGTCGCGGATCTGCACCGCCCGCAGCATTTCCAGCGCCCGCTCGCGCGCCTCGGCCCTGGAGACCTTTTCATGCGTGCGCAGCGTCTCGACGATCTGGCGCCCGATGGTCATCACCGGATCGAGAGAATATTTGGGATCCTGCAGGATCATGGCGACGCGGTTTCCCCGCAGCGCGCGGCGCTGGCGGGGCGATATGGAGAGCAGATCAATGCCGTCGAAGGCGAGCTTCTTCGCCGAAACCTCGGCCTGCGGCGGGGTGAGGCCCATGATGGCGCGGCCGGTCTGCGATTTGCCGGAGCCGCTCTCTCCGACGATGCCCAGCCGCTCGCGGCCGAGCGAGAACGAGACGCCACGCACGGCCTGCACGAGGCCGGTGCGGGTCGGGAAGGTGACGCGCAGGTCGTCGACGTCGAGAAGCGTGTCGCTCATTGGTCGCCGCTCCGGGGGTCGAGCGCGTCGCGAAGACCGTCGCCCAGCAGGTTGAAGCCGAGGCTGACGACAAGGATCGCGGCACCAGGTGCGGCGGCAACCCACCACTGATCGAGGATGAAACGGCGGCCGGACGCGATCATCGCGCCCCATTCCGGCAGCGGCGGCTGCGCGCCGAGGCCGAGGAAGCCAAGGCCGGCGGCAGTCAGGATGATGCCGGCCATGTCGAGCGTCACGCGGATGATCAGCGAGGAGATGCAGAGCGGCATGATGTGGCGCAGCACGATGCGGAAGGGCGAAGCGCCCATCAGCTGCACCGCCTTGATGTAGTCGGAGTTGCGCACCGTCAGCGTTTCCGCACGGGCAATGCGCGCGTAAGGCGGCCAGGAGGTGATAGCGATCGCGATTACCGCGTTCTCGATGCCGGGTCCGAGCGCCGCGACGAAGGCGAGCGCCAGCACCAGCTTCGGAAAGGCCAGGAAAATATCGGTGATGCGCATCAGGATCGTGTCGGTCCAGCCGCCGGCATAACCGGCGATCGTGCCGACCAGCAGGCCGATGGGCGCGGCGATGATGGCGACGAGGATCACCACATAAAGCGTCCAGCGCGAGCCATAGACGATACGCGAATAGATGTCGCGGCCGAGGTCGTCGGTGCCGAACCAATGCTCGGCGCCGGGCGGCAGCAGGCGGGCGTTCTTCAGATCGCCGATGGTGGGCGAATAGGGCGCCAGCACATCGGCAAAGGCGGCGACCACCAGCAACGCGATGATGATCAGCATGCCGACCAGCGCCAGCCGATTGGCGGAGAAGCGCCGCCAGGCGACATAGGCGCGGCCGAGCCTTGCCTGCAGGCGCGAGGCCGGCCGGTCGCTGAGCAGCCACGCGCGCCTGGATTGGATGGTTTCAGCGCTCATCCGGCCTTCGTCCTTGGATCGAGCAGCCGGTAGAGCAGATCGGACAGAAGGTTGATGGCGATGAAGACCGAGCCGATGGCGATGGTGCCGCCGAGCACGGCGTTCATGTCGGCGTTCTGCAGCGAATTGGTGATGTAGAGGCCGATGCCCGGCCAGGAGAAGACGGTCTCGGTCAGCACCGAACCCTCGAGCAGGTTGGCGTAGGAAAGCGCGATCACCGTCACCATCGGCACGGCAGCGTTGCGCAGCGCGTGGCCCCAGATGATGCGACCTTCCGACAGGCCCTTGGCGCGCGCCGCGACGATGTATTCCTGCGCCAGCTCGTTCAGCATGAAGGAGCGGGTCATGCGGCTGATATAGGCGAGTGACAGATAGCCAAGCAGCGCGGCCGGCAGGACGATGTGGCGCCAGGCGTCGTAGAAGACGTCCCACTGCCCCTGGATCGCGGCATCGAGCAGGTAGAAGCCGGTAATCGGCGTGAATGTGTATTCGTAGACGACGTCGAGCCGCGCCGGAAAGGCGATCCATTGCAGCTTGGCGTAGAACAGCACCAGCCCGAGCAGGCCAAGCCAGAAGATCGGTACCGAATAGCCTATGAGACCGACGACGCGCGCGACCTGGTCGATCAGGCTGCCGCGCTTGACCGCGGCCAGCACGCCGAGCGGCACGCCGATGACGGCGCCGATGATCGTGCCCAGCGTCGCCAGCTCGATGGTCGCCGGGAAGACGCGGCGGATATCGGACATCACCGGATTGGTGGTCAGCACCGAAGTGCCGAAGTCGCCGCTCAGCGCATTTTTGACATAGATGTAGAACTGTTCGATCCAGGGCAGGTCGAGGCCCATTTCGCGGCGCGTGCGCTCGACCACGGCCGTGGGCGCACGGTCGCCGAGGACGGCCAGAACCGGATCGATCGGGATGACGCGGCCGATGAAGAAGGTCACCGCGAGAAGACCGAGATAGGTGGTCACCGCGATGACCAGGAAGCGACCGAGCGACGATAGGACGGCGACGGCGCGGGCGCTGCCGCGCCCCGCCGCCACCTGATTGTCAGCTACGCTCACGCGGCGGATCCGCCGACGCTATTCCTTGGAAACCGCGCCGACAAAATTGGTGTCGAAGCTCGGGCCGAGCGCAAAGCCCTTGAGGTTCTTGCGCAGCCCGGCCACTTCCAGTTGCTGATGGATGATGACGAAGGGGCTGGTGTCGAGGATCTTCTGCTGCAGGTCCTTGTACATATCGGCGCGCTTGCCCGAATCCTTCTCCAGCAGCGCCGCCTCGGTTTCCTTGGTCAGGTCCGGGATGTCCCAGGCATTGCGCCAGGCCAGCGTCTTGATCTTGGCGTCGTCGGAATTGTCCGGGTTCGAGGCGAATGTCTGGGCGTTGGAGTTCGGATCGAAATAGTCCTGGCCCCATTGGCCGATATAGATGTCGTGGTTGCGGGCGCGGTATTTGGTCAGCGTCTGCTTACCGTCGCCGGGAATGATCTCCAGTTGGATGCCGCCCTGGCCGAGCGTCTGCTGGATCGATTCCGCCATGCCCGTGGTCGGCTGTCCGGTGCGCACGTCCATGGTCACCTTGAAGCCATCCGGCACGCCCGCCTTGGCGAGCAATTCCTTGGCCTTGGCGACGTCGAACTTGAAGGGATTGTCATCCATCGCGCCGAGGTCGCCCTTGGGCAGGAAGGACTGGTGGATTTCGCCGATGCCCTTGAGGATGGTCGAGCCCAGCGCATCGTAGTCGACCAGATATTTGAACGCCTGCCGCACCTCCGGCTTGGCAAGTGTCGGGTTCTTCTGGTTGAGGCTGATGTAATAGACCGTGCCCTTCGGCGCGCTGGTGGTGGTGAGATCGGCGTTCTTGGCGATGGCGTCGAGATCGTTCGGCTCAAGGTTGCGGGCGACATCGATATCGCCGGCCTCGAGCGCCAGGCGCTGCGCCGAGCTTTCCTTCATGTTGCGGTAGATGATGCGGGCAAGCTTGGCCTTCTCGCCATTGTAATTGTCGTTGCGCTCCATGACGACGGCCTCGTTGGCGCGCCACTCACGCAGCTTGTACTGGCCCGAACCCGCATAGCCGGTCTTCAGCCAGGCATTGCCGAAGTCGTTGTCCCATTTGTAGTCGGCGCTCGGCGTGACGGCGGCGACATGTTCCTTGACCAGCTTGGCGTCGACGACCGAGGCGACCGTGGCCGACAGGCAGTTCAGCACGAAGCTCGGTGCGTAGGGTTTGTCGACGACGAACTGGAAGGTGGTGTCGTCGACGGCCTTGGCTTTTTCGGTGACATTGTCGCCGGTGATGCCGAACTGGTTGATGATGAAAGCCGGGCTCTTGTCGAGCTTGATGGCGCGTTCGAAGGAATAGGCGACATCGGCCGCGGTGATCGGATTGCCGGACGCGAACTTCATGCCGGGCTTGAGCTTGAATGTGTAGGTCAGGCCGTCGTCGGAAACGGTCCAGCTCTCGGCAAGGTCGCCCTTGACCTTGGACGTGTCGCTGAGGTCGAGACGGACCAGGAGATCATAGGTGTTGCCGGTGACCTCGGCCGTCGACAACTCGAACGCTTCGCCCGGGTCCATCGAGATGATGTCGTCGATGGCAAAGCCCTCGACCAGCGTATCGGCGGGCGTGACCGCGAAGGCGGGCGCGACGAGCAGCGCGGACAGCGCGGCGCCCGCAAGCAAGGCGCGAGAGCGGAGAGCAAACTTTTCCAGCATCATGGTGATCGTTCCCTGTCTTGTTGACCTGAGTTCCCGGCTCAGGGGCTGTATTGTTCTTTGCAAGGCCAGCAGCGGCTTTGACCGCTTACCGTCGTGTTTTTTGTCCAGTTGGTCAACTCCCTATTCGACGGCGCACGAAGCGGCAACGCGCGCTCTGCGAGACACCGTATCGGACCAGTCGAGCCGCCATGAGTCGACCCATGCGCCAGCCGATTGAAGCCGCCGATCCGGAAAAATTTGCCAGGGGTCGTGCTTTCGGGAGACAGCCGCTATTTCAGCTGCGCGACCAGGCCCGCCTCGGGAAAGCAGGTGGCGGGCCTGCCGTTCTTTGCCTGCCAGATGCCGATCGAGCGGCGGGTCTTGAAGCCGGGCAGACCGTCAGCGCTGCCGACATCGTAGCCCTTGGCCTCCAGCGCCCGCTGCAGGGTGGCGATATCGGAGCGATGGAGATCGCCGACCGCGCCCCAGGTGCCGGCAAAGGTGGCGTCGCCTTTGGCGATGCGGTCGGCGGCATGGCCGATGAACAGGCCATAGAGATCGCTGTTGTTGTATTGCTTGATCACATAGAAGTTCGGCGTGACGACGAAGGCCGGGCCACTGCGCCCGGCCGGCATCAGCAGGAAACCTTCCGCCTTCAATTCGCTCGCCGGAAACGCTTTGCCGTCGACGCGCCTGATGCCCATCGCCACCCAATCGGAGATCTTCTTGCCCTGGTCGGGTCCTTCGAGCGAGCAAGAGACATTTGCCGGAACCGTCACCTCGGTCCCCCAGCCGCGCCCCCTCACCCAGCCGTAATGGACGAGGTAGTTGGCGATCGAGGCGAGCACGTCGGGCGTCGAGTTCCAGATGTCGGGCCGGCCGTCGCCGTCGAAGTCGACGGCGTGCTTCAAGAACGAGGTCGGCATGAATTGCGGCTGGCCGAGCGCGCCGGCCCAGGACGACTTCATCGCATTGACCGGCGCCAGCCCGCGCTCGACGATTTCGAGCGCCGCCAGCACCTCGGTGCGGAAGAAGTCCTTCTTGGTCGACATGAACGCCTTGGTGCCCAGCACCTCGAACGCGTCGTACGGCATCTTGGCCGCGCCGAAGCCGGTCTCGCGGCCCCAGATCGCCAGCACGATCTCGCCCGGAACGCCGTAGCGCTTCTCGATCAGCCCGAGCGTCCGGGCGTTGGCGTTGTCGCGCGTCCTTCCGCCCGACGTGACGGCCCGAATGATCTTCTCGGCGAAGTAGTTGGCCGGCGGGCCGAACTCGGCCTGATGCTGCTTCTCAGGTGTCGTCGGCTTCTCGCCGGGCAGGACGAGATCGGGCAGCTTGAGGTTCGGCTTCACGCCGAGGAAGGCAGCGTCGAAGGTTTTTTTCGAGATGCCTTTGGACTTGGCTTCGGGCCAGAGGTCGGTTTGGAGCCAAGCCTGGAACTGGTCGTCGATGGGGGCGGCATGGGTGGGGGTGGTAATGAAGAGAGCGAGAAGCGTCGCTAGGAAGGAAAGAATAGCCAACCTGAAATGCTGGTGTTCCTTCACACCCCCCTCTGTCCTGCCGGACATCTCCCCCGCAAGGGGGGAGATCAGATGTCGCGCAGGCTTTCGCCAATCGCCGACGTGGGGATAAAAGCGCCGGCAAAGAAACTGCCAATCTCCCCCCTTGCGGGGGAGATGCCCGGCAGGGCAGAGGGGGGTGTGACGGAGCGCGGAATCTCGAGGAATAACATCTGTCACGCGCGCCCTCCCCGCCAACTTCAAAACGCCGTCCTCGACCGCAGCGCGGCGGCCAGCGTGCCTTCGTCGAGGTAATCGAGCTCGCCGCCGACCGGCACGCCATGCGCGAGCCGCGTCACCTTGACCTCGAAGCCAGACAGCTGGTCGGTCAGATAATGCGCTGTCGTCTGCCCCTCGACGGTGGCATTGACGGCAAGGATGACTTCCTTCACCTCGCCGCCGGCGACACGGTCGACCAGCGAGCGGATGTTGAGCTGGTCCGGACCGATGCCGTCGAGCGGCGACAGCGTGCCGCCAAGCACGTGGTAGCGCACGTTCATGGCCGCGGCGCGTTCCAGCGCCCAGAGGTCCGAGACGTCCTCGACGACGATCAGCGTGCCGGCGTCGCGGCGCGGGTCGGTGCAGATCATGCAAGGGTCGGATGTATCGACATTGCCGCAGGTCGAGCAGATGCGCACCTTGTCGACCGCTTCGCCCATGGCGGCGGCCAGAGGCTCGAGCAGCTGCTCCTTCTTCTTGATGAGATGAAGCGCGGCGCGCCTGGCCGAGCGCGGCCCAAGCCCCGGCACCTTGGCCAGGAGCTGGATCAGGCGTTCGATTTCCGGACCGGCGATTCTCTTCGACATCGCCTTGATCTAGGATTTTTCAGGACAGCCAGCAACGGCACAAGCCCGCCATGCTGCCATGGCGGGCCTTGCTTTGGATGCAATCGGGTTCAGTTGGCTTCGAGCGGCCGGTCCTGGCTGACGATCATCGCGCCGATGGCGTCGGTGTTCTCAGGCGTCGACTGGAAGCCCATCGCCGCTTCCTGCGGCGCATTGGGCACCGAAGTGATGTAGCGGCCCTTGAGGGTGCCGCCGAAACGCGAGGCGTCCGGTTCGGCCATGGGCTCCTGCATCGCCACGACCATCTGCTTCTGCGCCAGACGGCCGGACTTGGCAGAAGGTGCAACAGAAGCCGTCACATAGGTCTGTTCGGCGGAAGCGTCTTCGGTCCGCGCGGCCGTGGCCAATGCGGCCTGCTTTGCCGGGTCCGGACGGACGATCGTCTTGACGATCGGCTCGGCGGAAGCCACGAGCACCGGAGCGTCGGCCGCCGGTTTCTGCCGGTCAGACTTCTGCTTGTCGTCCACGTTCATGGCGACCATCGGCTCGTCCGGCAGCGGCTGCCAGTTGCGGCCGCGCTTCTCATAGAAGGCGTTGCCGCCGGCAACCATGGTGTAATGCATGTTCTTGTAGGGGAAGCGCAGGCCGGCGGTGTGGAAATACATCGTGTTCTTGAGCTTGGCCTTGCGTTCGCCTCTCAGCACCGCATCGGCTGCCTCCTCGACATCCGGCAGGGCCTTCGAGTTCATCGGCCGAGTCATGACGCCCGGAGCAAACTGGCCTGGCTCGCCGACAACCTGACAGATGGTGTTGCCGTGCTGGCCCGAGCGAAGCCGGTTCATGACGACCGTGCCGACCGCGATCATGCCGTCGCGGCTCGACCGGTTGGACTCGAAGAACATAGCCCTTTGCAAGCATTCCTTGTCCTTCAGCGAATGGCTGGAGGAACGCGTGAGGAAGCTCGGCGTAAGGGCATCGGTCAGACCCGACATGCCATGCGAGGAAGTGGTCTGGCTGCAGCCGGCCAGGAGCAAGGGGGAAGTGACGATGCCGATAAGCAGCAGCGGCGTCTTCCATCGCGTCGCGATCACCAAAAAAGCCTCATGTCCAGATGCCAGCCCGCCCCGAGATGTGGCAAGAATGAGACTCTTTCGGGCAAAAAGATGGCTAGAAGGTTAGCAACTTCTGGACTTGGGTAAAACTTTATGAATGCCGCGAAATGTGCCCGTGAGCATTGCCGGCAAAATAGTTAATATTGCAGCCCGGACTCAATTTCCGTTCATAATCAATTAACTGGCGGACACGGCCTCAGAACGGCAATTTCATTCCGGGCGGGATCGGCAAGCCTGCCGTGAGCGCCTTGGTCTTCTCCTGCATGATCTGCTCGACCTTATTTTTGGCGTCATTGTGGGCGGCCAGGATGAGGTCCTCGAGGATCTCGGCTTCGTCCGCCTTGATCAAGGACGGATCGATCTTCAGCGTCTTCATTTCGAACTTGCCGGAAAGCGTGACGCTGACCAGACCGCCGCCGGCCTGGCCGGTGGCTTCAAGCGTGGCGATCTCGTCCTGCATGGCCTGGAATTTGGCCTGCATTTCCTTCGCCTTGCCCATAAGGCCGAGAAGATCTTTCATCGGTTGGTCCTCTAAAAATGTTTCAGGTCTCGTCGTCATCGGCCGCCGGCTCGACCGGCAGGTCGGCCTCGGCTTCTTCCACGTCCGGCACGTCCGGGATGCGCACATCGATGATCTTGGCGCCAGGGAAACGGGCGAGTATGGCCGCGACAGTCGGGTCGCTCCTGGCGTCGGAAAACGCGTTCTCGCGCTTCGTCGTCTCCATCTCGGTCAATGTCTGGCCGCCCTCTTCCTTCGACAGCGACACCAGCCAGTTGCGGCCGGTCCAGGCGCGCAGCTTGGCGGTGAGGTCGTTGAGCAGCATCTTCGGCGCGTCGTCGGTCAAGGTGACGTCGAGCCGGCCGGGCTCGATGCGTACCGGCCGCACGCAGCGTTTCAGCAGCACCTTGAAGGCCATGTCGCGATTGGCGTCGGCAAGCGCAACGATGTCGGCCAGCGATTTGACCGGAACGACGGGCGCCTCGGCGACCGGCTCCGGCGCCGGAACGAAGGCGGCGGGCGCGGGATGCGTTTCGACCAGGCGCATCGTCTGGGCACCGCCACCGGTGGAAGCAGGCATCCGGGTCTGCGCGACGGGGCTCGCGCCGCCGCCATTGCCGGCCGGCGCTCCGTTGGCGCGCGGCGCACCATTCGGCAGCGGGCCCGCGCCCTCCAGCGATTTCAGCGCCTCGTCCAGCGTCGGCAGGTCGGCGGCGTGCGCCAGCCTGATCAGCACCATTTCGCCGGCGCTGACCGGGCGGTTGGAGGACTGCACCTCGGGAATGCCCTTGAGCAGCATCTGCCAGGTCCGCGACAGCACGCGCACCGAAAGCGTGCCGGCGAATTCGGCACCGCGCCGGCGCTCGTCCTCGGAAAGCGACGCATCGTCGGCGGCTGCCGGCACGAAGCGCAGGCGGGTGACGAGGTGGTTGAACTCGGCAAGATCGGTAAGCACGGCGGCCGGATCGGCGCCGGTGTCGTATTGCGCGCGGAACTCGGCGAGCGCCGCCGCCACGTCGCCCTTCATGACATACTCGAACAGGTCGATGATGCGGGCGCGATCGGCAAGGCCAAGCATGGCGCGCACCGCCTCGGCGCTCACCGTACCGCTGCCGTGGGCGATCGCCTGGTCGAGGATGGAAAGCGAATCGCGCGCCGAGCCTTCGGCGGCCCGCGCGATCATCGCCAGCGCCTCGTCGTCGACGGCAATGCCTTCCTTGGCCGCGATCGAGGACAGATGCCTGACCAGCGCGCCGGCATCGATGCGCCTCAGATCGAAGCGCTGGCAGCGCGACAGCACCGTTATCGGCACCTTGCGGATCTCGGTGGTGGCAAAGATGAATTTGACGTGCGGCGGCGGCTCTTCCAGCGTCTTCAGGAGGCCGTTGAAGGCCTGCGTGGAGAGCATGTGCACTTCGTCGATGATGTAGACCTTGTAGCGTGCCGAGACCGGCGCGTAGCGGACGCGGTCGATGATGTCCCTGATGTCGTCGATGCCGGTGTGAGAGGCGGCATCCATCTCGATGACGTCGACATGGCGTCCTTCCATGATCGCCTGGCAATGCTCGCCGGGGATCGAAAGGTCGACGGAGGGCTGATCGACGGTCGCCGTTTTGTAGTTGAGCGCGCGCGCCAGGATGCGCGCGGTCGTCGTCTTGCCGACACCGCGCACGCCGGTCAGCATCCAGGCCTGGGCGATGCGGCCGGTGGCAAAGGCGTTGGTCAGTGTGCGGACCATCGGCTCCTGGCCGATCAGCTCGGAGAAATTCGAAGGGCGATATTTGCGCGCCAGGACGCGATAAGCGGCGGCCTTACCTGTTTCCAGGCTTTCTGGCCCCAAATTTCCGGCTTCGCTCATTCGCCGCCAAAGCTCCCAGGACCGCGACGGAAGGCGGCCGATTCCTACGCATAGTCTCGCCCGCACGGCTCGGGGCCGTCAATGTCGCGGGAGAAAGGCGAAGAGGTGGGAGGCTGGAACAATGACCCGTTCCGGGCTCGTTAGGGCTGCTTCCTTCCGGACCTGACCCGGTTGGCGAGTGGATCGTCCACCACCAACCTCCCGCGTTCCATATCGGCAATTCGGCGGCGAAATGCAAGGGCCGAGCCGGAACCCATGACCACATCGAAGACGGAAAGTCCTTCAAATCGATGGCGGCGGTCAATGAATCGCTTGCAGCCACCTTGCCGCCGCTCTAGCGTCCCGGGTTTGGAAAATGCTCACAAATAACAGAAGTGAAGGAAACGCCGATGCTGCCTGGCCTCAAGGCCGGATTCACGCTGGACGCCCGGCTGGAGGCGGATAGCGAGCAGCTTATGTGGCTTGGCCTTTGTGAGCTCAGGCTGATGAACGACCGCCGCTGGCCATGGCTGGTGCTGGTGCCGCAGCGGCCGGGTGTCGAGGAAAGCCACGAAATGACGCCGCTCGACCAGGCGATGCTCACCTTCGAGACCAATATGGTGGCGCAAGCGCTGAAGCGGGTGACCGGCTGCACCAAGATCAACACTGGCGCTTTGGGCAACATCGTGCGCCAGCTGCATGTCCATGTCGTCGCCCGCTCCGAGGGCGATCCCGGCTGGCCGGGACCGGTCTGGGGGCACGGCATGCGCGAGCCCTACCAGCGCTCCGATATGAGGCGGTTTGCCGAAACGATCAAGGCAGCGCTATAAGCTGACCAGTGTCCATTCCGCACCCCCGAGTCCTCAGCCCACCCGAGTCCCCATGAGCTTTCGCCTGTTCGACGCGCCCTTGCGCGAGCCCAGTCAATTCGTCGGTTTCGCCGGCAACCGGATCGACCGGCAGTCCGAGAACCGCGCCGACGACGCGGTCGAAAAAGCGCTGGCCGACCGGACCGCGCGGCTGATGCTGATGCATGCCGGGCGGCTTTACCTCAAACTCGACGACGGCACGTTCGACCCCTGGTTCAAGGCGGATGAAAGCCAGGCCTTCGAGGTTTCGCTCGGCCAAGGCGTGCTGCTCGGCTTTTCCGAGGAAGGCCCTGTGCTGGCGGCGCCCGCCGGCGTCGAGCCGGAAAAGCTGCCCGAGACGATCAAGGCGATCGACTACCGCTCCGTCTATATGCAGGGGTTGGTCGACGAGGCGGCGGCCGGCGCGCTGGCGCAAGGCGCGGCGCTGCTCGCCTGGCATGCCAGCCATGCCTTCTGCTCGAAATGCGGCAACCGCTCGGAAATGCGGGCCGGTGGCTACCGGCGGCATTGCCCGGTCTGCGGCACCGACCATTTCCCGCGCACCGACCCGGTGGCGATCATGCTGACGGTGACGCATGAAAAATGCCTGCTCGGGCGCGGCAAGCATTTCGCGCCGGGCATGTATTCCGCGCTTGCCGGCTTCATCGAGCCGGGCGAGACGATCGAGGCGGCGGTGCGGCGCGAGACGCTTGAAGAGGCCGGCATCCGGCTCGGCCGCGTGGTCTATCACGCCAGCCAGCCCTGGCCGTTCCCCTATTCGCTGATGATCGGCTGCTTCGGCGAGCCGCTCAACGAGGATATCCAGGCCGACCTCAACGAGCTGGAGGACTGCCGCTGGTTTTTCCGCGACGACGTGCGCACGATGCTGGACAGGACGCATGCCGACGGCTTGATTACACCGCCGAAAGGGGCGATCGCCCATCACCTCATCCGCGCCTGGGTCGACAGCGAATAGGAGCAGAAGAATGATCCGTCACACCGTCGTGTTCACGCTGAAGCACCCGCTGCAGTCGCTGGAGACGAAGCGCTTCCTCCACGACGCGAAGAAGATCCTGACCGGGATCAAGGGCGTCGCGCATTTCGAGCAGCTGCGGCAGGTGAGCCCGAAGAACGACTACCAGTTCGGCTTCTCGATGGAGTTCGCCGACCAGGCGGCCTACACGCGCTACAACGAGCATCCGGACCACGTCGCCTTCGTGCGCGACCGCTGGGTGCCGGAGGTCGAGACGTTCATGGAGATCGACTACGTGCCGCTCGGCTGGGGGTGATATCGGATTGAGTGCAAACGTCGGAGATTGGCGAAGGCCTTCGTGCTTCGTCATCCACGGGCGAAGCAAGGAGCGAAGCGACGCGCGCAGACCCGAGGATCCACGCCGTGACTTCGACGCGTTGCGACGGTCCAGAATTCTGCTCCGCCGCGCTCTACGATCAAGGTTACGGAATGGATCCTCGGATCTGCGCTCCGCTTCGCGTCGCTCCGCCCGTGGATGACGAAGTCGCGAAGGCTCCCCCAATCTCGAAGGTCGTGAGCTCCGACTAACCGGTCAATCCGCCACCTTCCACTCATCGCGCGAGGCGCTCGCCGGATAGACGCCGAGGATGCGCATTTCGCGCGAGAAGAAGCGCAACTCGTCGAGCGCCAGCTTGACCAGCGGATCGTCCGGGTGGCCCTCGATGTCGGCGTAAAACAACGTCGCGGTGAAGGCGCCGAGCTGGTAGCTTTCGAGCTTGGTCATGTTGATGCCGTTGGTGGCGAAGCCGCCCATCGCCTTATAGAGCGCGGCCGGCACGTTGCGGACACGGAAGATGAAGGTGGTCATCATCTTGGCGTCCGGCGCGGGGCGCTCCACCCATTGCTTGTTCTTGGTCAGCACGACGAAGCGGGTGACGTTCGAATCGGTGTCCTCGACATTCTTCTCGATGATATCGAGCCCATAGAACTCCGCGGCCAAAGCCGGCGCCAGTGAGGCCATGGTGCGGTCCCGGACCTCCGAGACCATCTTGGCCGAACCCGCCGTGTCGCCGGCGATCACCGGCTTCCAGCCGTTCTTGCGGATGTATTTGCGGCACTGGCCGAGCGCATGGATGTGGCTGTGCACGGTCTTGATCTCTTCGCGCTTCACCCCCGGCAGCACCATCAGCTGGAAATGGATCGGCAGGAAATACTCGCCGGCGATGTGCAGCTTCGATTCCGGCAAGAGGTGGTGGATGTCGGCGACGCGTCCGGCGATCGTGTTCTCGATCGGAATCATGGCGAGCTCGGCCTTGCCAGTCTCGACCGCGTTGAAAGCATCCTCGAAGGTCGGGCAAGGCAACGGTTCCATCGACGGGAACATGTTGCGGCAGGCCGTGTCGGAGTTGGCGCCCGGCTCGCCCTGGAAGGAAATTCTGTTGGTCTTTTCAGCCATGCCCCAAATGTCTCTATCTTGTCTCAGTTTGAAAGGATTTTTCGCGCCCGCTCCAGGTCGTCGGGCGTGTCGACGCCAAGCGGCAGCGATTTGACGATCTCGGCGTCGATGCGCATGCCGGCTTCCAGCGCGCGCAGCTGCTCCAGCCGTTCGCGCCGCTCCAGCGGCGACGGCTTGAGCGCGACGAAGCGTTCCAGCGCCGCACGGCGATAGGCGTAGAGGCCGATGTGGTGGTAGAGCGGCCCATCGCCCCAGGGCGCGGTGGCGCGGGTGAAATAGAGCGCCCTCAACCGTGTCGCCGACAGCGGCGAGCCGACGATCTTGACCACGTTCTGGTTGGTCTTCTCCTCGTCGCGCACGATCTCGACGCCCAGCGTGGCGATATCGACCGATTTGTCCTCAAACGGCCGCAGCGACGCGCCGATGATCTCGGGATCGATGGTCGGCAGGTCGCCCTGGACGTTGACGATCGTTTCCACCTGCCTTTTGGGGTCGAGGGCCGTCAGCGCCTCGAAGATGCGGTCAGAGCCCGATTCGTGATCCGCGCGGGTCATGACAGCCTCGAAGCCATGCGCCCGCACGGCTTGCGCGACGACTTCGGTATCGGTCGCCACCACCACGCGGCCAAGCCCGGCCTCGGCGGACCGGCGGGCGACATGGACGATCATCGGCGCGCCCGCAATGTCGGCCAGCGGCTTGCCCGGCAGACGCGTCGAGGCCATGCGGGCGGGGATCAGGATCAAGGTTGACATCGGATTTCAGGGCGGTCGAAAAAAGCGGATGGAAAGTGGCAAAAGGTCTCACTGGAAGCGCCCTTATAGGTGTTGCAACGCCTGAGCAAAAGACCTAGTTTCCGCCCGATTTGACTGGCCTTTCGAGGCAGTTCGCGATACCGACGGACGGAGTGGACGGGACGGTCCGCCGGAAAAGGGAGCAAGGGGCGTATGGATTCCAACGAAGTCAACAAGCTGCTCGGCGGATTTCTGGGAACCTGCTTCCTCGTCTTTTCCATAGGCCTCGTCTCGGACGGATTGTTCGCCTCGCCGGCGCCCGAAAAGCCCGGCTTCGCCATCGAAGCGCAGGAACCGACCGAAGGCGGTCCGGCTGCTCCCGCGGCGGAAGCCAAGCCGATCGCCGACCTGCTCGCCACCGCCAATGCCGAGGCTGGCGCCGCGATCTTCAAGAAATGCCAGGCCTGCCATTCCGGCGAAAAGGGCGGCCCGAACAAGGTCGGCCCGGATCTCTGGGATATCGTCGACCGCCCCGTCGCCGAGCATGAAGGCTTCGCCTATTCGGCCGGCATGAAGGATTTTTCGAAAGGCGGCCAGGAGCAATGGACCTACGACAATCTCAACCACTTCATCACCTCGCCGAAGAAGTTCGTGAAGGGCACGGCGATGGGCTTCGCCGGTCTGCCGAAGGATGAGGACCGAGCCAATGTGATCGCCTATCTGCGCACGCTGTCGGACAATCCGAAGCCGCTGCCGCAGCCGGGCGCTTCGGCCGAGGCCAAGCCCGCCGAAGGCGCCAAGCCGGCGGAAGGCGCCGCACCCGCGAAGCCCGCGGAAGGCGCCGCGCCGGCCAAGCCGGCCGAGGGAGCCGCTCCGGCCAAGCCCGCGGCGCCCGCTCAATAAACAATTTGTCGCAGAGACTTCCTTGGAAAAGCCGGGTTCGTCCCGGCTTTTCTGTTGGGAAAGCTGCATGGGCGGCGACAAAGGCGGCACTTGCGGTTCCCACCGGCGTCAAATGATCTAGATTGCGGGTGAGCAAAGTTCGCGACGAGGAGAACGCATGAAGGTTGGCCGCTTCCGCACGCTTTTCGCATCGGCGTTCGCGCTCGCCTTCGCCGCCAGCCTGCAGGCCGGCTTCGCCGATGAGTGGCACACGACGTCGTCGCTGATCGGGCCTTCAAAATACGGCGAGAATTTCCAACGTTACGACTACGTCAATCCCGATGCGCCGAAAGGCGGGACCTACAACTCCGTCGTCACCGGTACGTTCGACAGCTTCAACCCCTATATCGTGCAGGGATCGCCGGCCGCGGGGCTGGTCGGCTTCGGCGGCGGGCTGCTCTACGACACGCTGATGGACCAGGCGACCGACGAGGGCAGCGTCAGCCACCCGCTGGTCGCCGATGCCTACAAATACCCTTCCGACTATTCGTCCGCCACCTACCGGCTCGATCCGCGGGCAAAATGGCATGACGGCCAGCCAATCACCGTCGATGACGTGATCTGGTCCTTCCAGGTGCTCAAGGCCAACAGCCCACAATACAGCCGCTATTTCGAGAACGTCACCGACGCTGTGGCGATCTCCGACCATGAGGTCGAATTCCATTTCAACCAGAAGGGCAACCGCGAGCTGCCCAAGATCCTCGGCGATCTCGTCGTTTTGCCGAAGCACTGGTGGGAAGGCACCGATGCCAGCGGCAAGAAGCGCGACATCACCAGGCCGACGCTGGAGCCGCCGCTGGGCTCGGCCGCCTACAAGATCGCCAGCTTCAAGCCGGGCTCGGAGATCGTCTGGCAGCGCGTGCCGGACTATTGGGGCGCCAAGCTGCCGGTGAAGGTCGGCCGCGAGAATTTCGATACCCAACGCTTCACCTACATACTGGACGACAACGCCGCCTGGCAGGCCTTCACCAAGGGCGGGCTGGACGACATCAAGCCGGAAAACAGCTCGAGACGTTGGGCCACGGCTTATAATTTTCCCGCCATCGGCGCCGGCGACGTGATCAAGAAGGAATTCAAGACCACCTCGCCGGAGCCGATGCAGGCTTTCATGCTCAACCAGCGCCGGCCGCTGTTCCAGGATCGCCGCGTGCGCGAAGCGCTGACCTATCCTTACGATTTCGAGACGATGAACCGCACGCTGTTTTTCAATTCCAACACGCGCACCAAAAGTTATTTCCAGGGCACCGAATTGGCGTCGAGCGGGCTGCCGCAAGGCAAGGAGCTCGAGATCCTGGAGAAGTATCGAGACAAGCTACCGCCTGAATTGTTCACCCAGGAATTCAAGCTGCCGATCTATGACTCGCCGCAGGCGGAACGGAAGTTTCTGAAGCAGGCGGTGGACCTCTTCGCCCAGGCGGGCTGGGTGATCAAGGGCGGCAAGATGGTGAACGCCAAGACCGGCGCGCCGTTCAAATTCGAGATCCTCGGCACGTCCGACACGGACCAGATCCTCTCAGGCAATTATATCGCCAACCTGCGCAAGATCGGCGTCGACGCGACGCTGCGGATCATCGATCCCAGCCAATACGTCAACCGCGTCAACAATTTCGACTACGACGTCATCACCAACCTGCTGCAGCAGTCGGAATCGCCGGGCAACGAACAGCGCGATTTCTGGAGCTCGAAGGCCGCCGACGCGCCCGGATCGCGCAACTATTCCGGCATCAAGGACCCGGTTGTCGATGCATTGGTCGACCGCATCATCTTCGCCACCGATCGCGACGACCTCGTCGCGGCCACCCACGCGCTCGATCGGGTGCTGTTGTGGAACTACTATGTGGTCCCGCAATTCTACCGCGCGGTGGTGTGGCTTGCCTATTGGAACAAGTTCGGCATGCCGGAAAAGCAGCCAAGTTACCGCGGCGCCGATATCGATTCCTGGTGGATCGACCCCGCGAAGGAAAAGGCGCTGGCCGCCAAGTACAAGGGCCTCAATTGATGGGGCGGCGGATTTTGCTTCCTCGCCGCGACTTCCTGGCGCTCGGCGCCGCGGCCACAGCCGCCGCCCTGCTGCCCGGCCGGGCCTTTGCCGACACCCCGGCCGGTGTCAAGCTGCACGGCCTGTCGGCCTTCGGCGACCTCAAATACAAGCCCGATTTCACCCATTTCGACTATGTCGATGTCGATGCGCCCAAGGGCGGCATCTTCAACTTCTCGCCGCCGAACTGGGGCGCCAACCAGAGCCCGCAAACCTTCAATACGCTGAACTCATTCGTCGCCAAGGGCGATTCTCCGCAGCGCATGGAAATGTGCTTCGATTCCTTGATGGTGCGGGCACTCGACGAGCCAGACGCGGTCTATGGACTGATCGCCGACGGAGTCACAATCTCCGACGACCGCAACGGCTTCACATTCTCGCTGCGCCCGCAGGCGCGCTTCCATGACGGCACGCCGCTCACCGCCGACGATGTTGCCTTCACCTTCAAGCTGCTGAAAGACAAAGGGCATCCGGACTACGCGCTGTCGCTGACGCATCTGGAAGATGCCGAGGCGAAGGACACTCACACCGTCGAGCTCAAATTCTCCGGCAAGCAATCGGCCCGCACCATCCTCAACGTCGTCGGATTTCCGATCCTGTCGAAGGCCTTTTACACGGCCAATCCATTCGATTCCTCGCAGCTCAATCCGCCGCTCGGCTCTAGCGCCTATAAGGTCGGGCGCTGGTCGGCGGGCGCCTGGATCGAATATGAGCGCGTGGCCGACTACTGGGGCAACGACCTGCCGGTCAATCGCGGCCAGAACAATTTCGGGCGCATCCGCATCGAATTTTACCAGGACCGCACGGCCGGGTTCGAGGCCTTCAAGAAGGGCGAGATCCTCTACCGCGAGGAATTCACGTCGCGCGTCTGGGCGACGGCCTACGACTTTCCAGCCTTCACCGCCGGCAAGGTGATCAAGCATGAGTTCCCCGCCGAAACCACGCCTTCCATGCAGGCCACCGCGGTCAACCAGCGGCGGGAGCAATTCAAGGATCCGCGCGTGCGACAGGCGATCGCGCTCTGCTTCGATTTCGAATGGACACGGCGCAACTTCTTCTATGGTTCCTATGAGCGCTCGCAATCCTGCTTCGAAAAATCCGACTTCCGGGCCGCGGGCATGCCAACGCCGCAGGAGCTGGCGCTGCTGGAACCGCTGCGCGACCAGCTGCCACCGGAGACATTCGGCGAAGCGGTGACGCAACCGCCGACCGACGGTTCAGGGCGGGACCGCAAGCAACTGAGCGCGGCACTGAAATTGCTCGCTCAGGCCGGCTGGAAACGCTCCGGTGACTTCGTGGTCAATGACAAGGGCGGGCGGCTGTCCGCCGAATTCCTGGTCGACGACGAGACCTTCGTGCAGGTCTATTCGCCCTGGGTCGCCAACATGAAAGCCATCGGCATCGATGCCTCGATCCGCCTGGTGGATTCGGCACAGTACCAGCTCAGGCAATCGACATTCGATTTCGACCTGCTCTCGGCCGCCTTCAATTTCAGCGCCACGCCGACCCGCGACGATCTGGAAATTTTCTTCCACTCGCGCAGCGCCGCCGTATCGGGCTCGCGCAACCTGTCGGGCATTGCAAGCCCGGCCATCGATGCGTTGATCGATGCCGTCGGCGCCGCCAAGGACCGTGAAAGCCTGACCACCGCCATGCGCGTCTTGGACCGGGCCTTGCGCGCGCGGCGCGATTGGATTCCAAGTTGGTATCTGGCGAATCACCGAAGCGCCTATTGGGACATGTTCGGCTTCCCCGAACAGAAACCCGATTTCGGCTTTCCGGTCGAGGCGCTGTGGTGGGTCGACAAGGGCAAGGCGGCAAAGATTGGCAAGGCCTGACATCACTGTTCGCGCGGGGCCCGTCGCCTGATGGGCGCCTATATCCTGCGCCGCATTCTTCTCATGATCCCGACGCTGTTCGGCATCATGGCGATCTCCTTCGCGGTCATCCAGTTCGCGCCGGGCGGCCCGGTCGAGCAGGTGATTGCACGGCTGACCAACCAGGGCGGCAACGACCGCCTCGGCAGCGGTGGCGGCGACGCCGGCGGCGGCAATTTCGACGTTGCCGGCGATGTCGGCTCGAAATATCGCGGCGCGCAGGGGCTCGATCCCGAATTCATCAAGAAGCTGGAGAAGCAGTTCGGCTTCGACAAGCCGCCGCTCGAGCGCTTCGGCATGATGCTGTGGAACTATAGCCGCTTCGATTTCGGCGACAGCTATTTCCGCGATATCTCGGTGCTGAACCTAATCCTGGAGAAGATGCCCGTCTCCATCTCCATCGGCCTGTGGATCACGCTTTTATCCTACCTGATCTCGATCCCGCTCGGCATCCGCAAGGCGGTGAAGGACGGCTCGACCTTCGACGTATGGACAAGCGGCGTCGTCATCGTCGGCTATGCCATTCCAGGCTTCCTGTTCGGCATCATGCTCATGGTGCTGTTCGCGGGCGGCTCGTTCTGGGACTGGTTTCCGCTGCGCGGCATCGTTTCGGACAATTGGGACCAGCTGTCCTGGCCGGGCAAGATCGCCGACTATTTCTGGCACATGACGCTGCCGCTGACGGCGCTCGTGCTGTCGGCTTTCGCGACGACCACCCTTCTCACCAAGAACTCCTTCCTTGAAGAAATCCGCAAGCAATATGTGGTGACGGCGCGCGCCAAGGGGCTGTCGGAGCACAAGGTGCTCTACGGCCATGTCTTCCGAAACGCCATGCTGATCGTGATTGCCGGCTTCCCCGGCGCCTTCATCTCGGCCTTCTTCACCGGCTCGCTGCTGATCGAGAACATCTTCTCGCTCGACGGCCTCGGCCTGCTCGGCTTCAAGTCGGTGATCGACCGCGACTATCCGGTGGTGTTCGCCACCCTCTACATCTTCTCGCTGCTTGGCCTGTTCGTCGGCCTTTTGTCCGACCTGATCTACACCTGGGTCGATCCGCGCATCGACTTCGAGCGGAGAGACATCTGATGGCCGAGGCCGCGATCGAAAGCGCGCCGGCGCGGCCTCGCAGGCCATTTCTGTCGCCGCTCAACCAGAGGCGGTTGCAGAATTTCAAGGCCAACCGGCGCGGCTACTGGTCGCTCTGGATCTTCCTGTTGCTGTTCGTGCTGTCGCTGTTTTCCGAGCTGATCGCCAACGACAAGCCGATCATCGTCTCATACAAGGGCGAGATTCTGTTTCCGGTTCTGGTCGCCTATCCGGAAGAGAAGTTCGGCGGTTTCTACGCCGTCACCGATTATCGCGATCCGGTGATCCAGGACGAGATCAATTCCAATGGCTGGATGATCTGGCCGCCGGTTCGCTACTCCTACCAGACGGTCAACAACGCCATTCCGGAACCGGCACCGGCAAAACCGTCCTGGCTTTACGACAAGAAGACGCGCTGCAGTCAGTACCCGAAGGGAGAGGCCGACGAGAACTGCGTCGTCGGCAACTGGAACTGGCTGGGCACCGACGACCAGGCGCGCGACGTGCTGGCGCGCGTGCTCTACGGCTTCCGCATCTCGGTTCTGTTCGGCCTGATCCTGACGCTCGGCTCGTCGCTGATCGGCGTCGCGGCCGGCGCGGTGCAGGGTTATTTCGGCGGCTGGACCGACCTTCTCTTCCAGCGTTTCATCGAAATCTGGTCGGCGATCCCGGTGCTCTACCTCCTGCTGATCGTCTCGGCCATCCTGCCGCCGGGCTTCTTCATCCTGCTCAGCCTGATGCTGCTGTTCTCCTGGGTGGCGCTGGTCGGCGTGGTGCGGGCCGAATTCCTGCGCGCCCGCAACTTCGAATATGTCAATGCGGCGCGGGCGCTCGGCGTGCCGAACCTTACCATCATGTTCCGGCACCTGTTGCCGAACGCCATGGTGGCGACGCTGACCTTCCTGCCCTTCCTGCTCTCGGGCTCCATCTCGACGCTGACCTCGCTCGACTATCTCGGCTTCGGCCTGCCGCCCGGCTCGGCCTCGCTCGGCGAGCTGCTGAAACAGGCGCAGCGCAACCTCAACGCCCCCTGGCTCGGCATCTCCGGCTTCATCGTCATTTCGCTGATGCTGTCGCTGCTGGTCTTCATCGGCGAGGCGACACGCGATGCCTTCGATCCGCGCAAGACGTTCAAATGAGCGAAGCCCTGCTGTCCGTCCAAGATCTGAGCGTCGCCTTCGCGCAGGGCGGCAAGCAATCCATCGCCGTCGACCGTATCTCATTCGACATCGCCAAGGGCGAGACGGTTGCCCTGGTCGGCGAATCCGGGTCGGGCAAATCGGTCTCGGCGCTGTCGGTGTTGAAGCTCCTGCCCTATCCCGCCGCCAGCCATCCCTCGGGCAAGATCCTGTTCGGAGGCGCCGACCTGCTCGCCATGAACGAGAAGGCCTTGCGCGGCGTGCGCGGCAACAAGATCACCATGATCTTCCAGGAGCCGATGACCTCGCTCAACCCGCTGCACACGATCGAGCAGCAGATCGTCGAGGTGCTGCAGCTGCATCAGGGCATGCGCGATCAAGCCGCCCGCGTTCGCACGCTGGAGCTGCTCAACGAGGTCGGCATCCGCGATCCGCAGAAACGCCTCGACGCCTATCCGCACCAGCTCTCCGGCGGCCAGCGCCAGCGCGTCATGATCGCCATGGCTTTGGCCAACGAGCCGCAGCTTCTGATCGCCGACGAGCCGACGACGGCGCTCGACGTCACCGTGCAGGCGCAGATCCTCGAATTGCTGGCGAAGCTCAAAGCCCGCAAGGGCATGTCGCTGCTGTTCATCACGCACGATCTCGGCATCGTGCGCAGGATCGCCGACCGCGTCTGCGTCATGACCAAGGGCAAGATTGTCGAGAGCGGCCCGACCGGGGAAATCTTCGCCAATCCGCGGCATGACTATACAAAGCATCTGCTGGCGGCCGAGCCGAAGGGCAAGCCGCCCACGGCCGACCCGGGCGCCAAATCCGTGATGACCGGCAAGGACATCAAGGTCTGGTTCCCGATCAGACGAGGTTTCTTCCGCAGGACCGTCGACCATGTGAAGGCGGTGGACGGCATCGACGTCACGGTGCGCGCCGGCCAGACGCTGGGCGTGGTCGGCGAATCCGGCTCGGGCAAGACGACGCTGGGCTTAGCGCTCGCCCGGATGATCCCCTCGACCGGCACGATCAATTTCAACGGACGCGACATCAACCAGCTCTCCTTCAGCGCCATGCGGCCGCTGCGGCGCGAACTGCAGATCGTCTTCCAGGATCCGTTCGGATCGCTCAGCCCGCGCCTGTCGGTCTCGGAGATCATCGAGGAAGGGCTGAAGATCCACGAGCCGAAGCTCTCGGCCGACCAGCGCGACGACAAGGTGGTCGCCGTGCTGAAAGAGGTCGGCCTCGATCCCGAGACGCGCCACCGCTACCCGCACGAGTTTTCCGGGGGCCAGCGCCAGCGTGTCGCCATCGCCCGCGCCATGGTGCTCAACCCGCGCTTCGTTATGCTCGACGAGCCGACCTCGGCGCTCGACATGAGCGTGCAGGCGCAAGTGGTCGACCTTCTGCGCAGCCTTCAGGCCAAGCACAATCTCGCCTATCTCTTCATCAGCCACGACCTCAAGGTGGTCCGCGCCCTTGCCAATGACGTCATCGTCATGCGCAATGGCCAGATCGTCGAGGCGGGACCTTCCGCACAGATTTTCAGCAGCCCGCAAACCGACTATACGCGGGCGCTGATGGCGGCAGCCTTCAAGATCGAGACGGCACCGACCGGCGTGGTCAGCGAGTAATCGGACCCGCACCGGCGAAACAGGGAAGAAAATCCGCAAATGGAAAAAGGCAAAGTCCTGCTTGCCCTCACGGGCATCCACCCGCAGCGCTGGCATGAGTTGCTCTCGGCCGAGCGCGAGGTCGTGCTGGAGCCAAACGGCGCTAACGATCCGTCGATCACCTATGCGGTGGTGTGGAAGCAGAAGCCCAACCTTCTCAAGTCGCTGCCCAATCTGCGCGTCATCTTTTCGATCGGCGCCGGCGTCGACCACATCTTTGCCGATCCCGGCCTGCCAGACGTGCCGATCGTCAGAATCGTCGCCGACAATCTCACCCAATACATGACCGAATATGTCGTATGGCGAGTGCTCGACCATCACCGCCAGAGCATGCTCTACCGCGGCCAGCAGGCGAAGAAGACGTGGCACGAGCCGCCGCAACGGCCGGCCGGCGACATCTCCGTCGGCATCATGGGCCTCGGCCATCTCGGCCGCGCCGCGGCTTCGGTGCTGCTTTCGCTCGGTTTCGCCGTCAATGGCTGGTCGCGCAGCGAGCGGCCGATGAAGGACGTTTCGACCTATGCCGGCGAGGCCGGGCTGATCCCGTTCCTCAATGCCACCGACATCCTGGTCGTGCTGTTGCCGCTCACGCCGCAAACCCAAGGCATCGTCAATTACGGGCTGCTCAAGGAATTGCGCCGGCGCAACGGGCTTGGCGGCGCCGTGCTGATCAATGCCGGGCGCGGACGCCTGCAGAAGGACGCCGACATCGTGCGCGCGCTGGACGACGGCACGCTGAAGGAAGCAAGCCTCGACGTGTTCGAGGTCGAGCCGCTGCCGAAGACCAGCCCGTTATGGAGCCACCCGAAAGTATTCGTCACGCCGCATGCGGCGGCGACCTCGGACCCGGCCCATCTGGTGCCGATCATGCTTCGCCAGATGGCCGCCTTCGAGCGCGGCGAAAAGCTGGACAACCTGGTCGACAGAGAGGCGGGGTATTGAACTGCTCCAAGAAAGCCTGCGCACAGCTTCATCGATTGCGCGAACAGTGTGAGCGGTTTTCCGCCCGGAATTGCGTCAAAACAAAGAGATAGAGCGGTTCGCCGTTTTCGCGAAACGGTGAACCGCGCCAAGCGTCAGCGCTCCAGCGCCATGTTTTCCAGCTTCTTCGAGTGCTGCACACCCGCCAGGTCCATCACATGCTCCCGGCGGGCGCGCTGAAGGTCGGCTGGCGGTTTGCCGTCGATCATCCGGGCGATGTCTTCAACGATCAGAC
Source organism: Mesorhizobium sp. B3-1-6 (assembly GCF_006439555.1). Classification (NCBI taxonomy): domain Bacteria; kingdom Pseudomonadati; phylum Pseudomonadota; class Alphaproteobacteria; order Hyphomicrobiales; family Phyllobacteriaceae; genus Mesorhizobium; species Mesorhizobium sp. B3-1-6. Next base: position 129,058 of record NZ_VFTM01000016.1, read on the forward strand.
GGCCCATCAGTTGCCGGCCACCTGACACAGCCGCGGCGCGATGCGGCGAGAGGATGACGTTGGGCATGTCACGCAAGGGATGATCCTTCGCCAGCGGCTCAACCGGAAACACATCTATCGCGGCGCGGATACGCCTTGTCCGTACCGCCTCGACCAGGGCATCGAAATCGATGAGATGCGCGCGGCTGACAAGGACGAGCAATGCGTTGCGCTGAAGCCTGGCGATAGTCGTCGCGTCGACGAGACCCTTGTTGGTCCTGGTCGGCGCCGCCGTCACGAACAGCACGCGGCTGCTGCTTGCGACCTCTTCCAGAGACACGAGCCTGGCGCCATATTGCTTGGCGACCGACGGGTCGAGCCAGGGGTCATAGGCGGAGATTTTCGGCGAGAACGGCGCCAGGAGCCGGCTACATTCCTTGGCAATGGCGCCGAAGCCGACGAACCCGATCGTCTGCTCGAAGAGGGTGAAGTCGGTGGCCGGATTGTCATTGAGCCAGTGCTCGCCACCGGTGCGAAACAACTCGTGTTCTTCCACAAGCCCTCGCGCGCCGGAGAGCGCCATGGCCACCGCCATCTCAGCGACCGAGCCACGCATACCCGGACCGGTTGCCAGCACCTCGATGCCGCGATCGAAGCAGGCGGTGTAGTCAATGGTGTCGGGGAAGGCGCCATAAAGCTCTATCACCGCCTTGAGTTTGGCCGCACTCTTGATCTGAGCCGCATCGAGCGTCGGCAAGGCAGAGAGATAGAACGTCATGTCGGCCAGGTTTTCGTCCAGGACATGACCTGGCATGGGCTCGTTCTTTGCCCAAACAAGATCGCAGAGCCCGCCAAGCCGCTCCAGGTCGGCCCGCGTGAATAATTCGTCAAGCTGCCGCCATTGTGGATCAAGAACCGCAACGGGTTTGTTCATGTCGATATCCTCCCTTGGAATTCAACAGTTGATGCGATCTTCGCGCACCATCACGCGCTGGCGTGCACTCCGCCCGCCGGGGGCTCACGACTTTGCCCCGGTAATTAACGCGACCAGTTCCTCGCCCGAGGTCTCGCTTGTGCGGCGATGACCTACGACGTGACCGTTGCGCATGATCCATATCTCGTTCGAGAGCCGCATCACCTGATCGAAATTGTGGCTGATCAGAAGGAATGTCCTTCCTTGTTGCCGCAGGTGGTCGATCAGGCTCTCGACTTCGAGCCGCTCCCGCACGCCAAGCGCGGCGGTCGGCTCATCCATGATGGTGAGCTTGGCGTTCCAGCCTACCGCACGGCTGATCGCGACAGCCTGACGCTGGCCGCCGGACAGTTGACGAACGCGAGCGTTGATGGACGGTATGTTGATCTGCAGGCCGGCCAGCATGCTCCTCGCCTGAGCGGCCATGGCGCGCTTGCGGGTGATCCGCAGCGGCCCACCCCAGGTAAGTTCGCGGCCGAGAAAGAGATTCTGCCAGATCGTCAGGTCGTCGACGAGGGCCAGATCCTGGAACAGCGTCTCGACACCGACCCGCCTTGCGTCATCCGGATTGCGCAGCATCGCCGGCCGACCGTCGAAGAATATCTCGCCGGAGGTCGGTTGATGTACTCCGGTCAGAATCTTGACCAGGGTCGATTTTCCGGCGCCATTGTCGCCTACGATAGCAGCGACCTTGCCTTCCTCGACGGAAATGCTGACGCCGTCGAGCGCGACGACCGAGCCGAAATGCTTGTGGACATTGCGCACTTCCAGCATCTTGCGTCCCGCAAGACCTACGGCCGCGCCAATATCCGAAGCAGGTTCGATCGTCATTTTTGGAACCGGTAAGCGATGGCGAACAAGATGACGACCATGCCTGTGACGATCGGCTGGTAGAAAACGCCGACGCCAAGCAGGGTCATCAGGTTCAAAAGTGCGGTCAGGACGAGGGCGCCTACCACCGGACCAATGATCGTGCCACGGCCGCCGAAGAGACTCGTTCCCCCCAGCACCGATGCCGCTATCGAGTTTAGCAGATAGGAACTGCCGGTAGCGGGTTCGGCCGATCCGATGCGTGCGGTAAGCATGACGCCGGCGATGCCGGCGAGCAAGCCGCTGATGGCGAGCGCCGCGATCTTGATCCTCGCGACCTTGAGGCCGAGATTGCGGCTGCCTTCGTGGTTGCCGCCTACCGCGAACAGATGCGTGCCCAGCTGCGTATAAAACAGAAGCAGGTGGGCAATGACGGCGACAGCTGCCGCGAGCAACGTTATGTTGGGAACTGGCCCGATGCTGCCGCTGGCTAACCCGGTCAGCAAGGGCGAAATGACCCCAACAGGCCGACCATTCGAAAGCACCAGCGCACACCCCGATGCAATGCTGAGCATCCCCAGCGTCGCTATGAAATCGCTGATCTTGCCCTTCGAAATCACGACGCCGCTGATGATGCCGAACACCATGCTGGTGACGACAGCCATCGCGATCCCGATCGGCACGCCCCATTTCTGGGTGACTGAGATGCCGATCATCACACAGGATATCTGCACCAGCGACCCGACCGAAAGATCGATGCCGGCGGTGATGATGACGAAAGTCTGGCCGATCGCCACCACCACCAGTATCGAACAGGCGACGAGGATCGAGGTGACGTTTCCAGCTGTCAGGAACAGCGGCGAGGCCAATGCTCCAACCGCCATGAGCACCAGCAGCGCCAAGACGATCGCCCAATCGAGCACGCCGCTCGACCTGACAGTCCGTCCGATGCGGCTGACCGCTGCGTGGCCGGCAGTCGCAGTCTCTGCTTGCAAGCTCACCTAACCGGCCCTGCTACTTGATCAGCTTGGCAATCGGGCTGGAATATTCGAACCATGGTTGCGGCGAAGACGCCTTGGCCGCGGCGATGTTCTCGGACGTGATCAGCGCCTGCGGCGCAACGGTGGTCGCATCGATTGCAGCGCCCTGCGACGCCGCAAGGCAGGCTTCGACCTCGATCTGGCCCATCAGGTAGGGGAACTGCGCGGCGGTGCCAGTCATCTGTCCCGCTTCGATGGAATTGAGCGCGTCGTCGATTGCGTCCGTGCCGAACACCAGGACCTTGCCGGCAAGGCCCGCATTGTTGACGGCCTGCTGGACACCCAAGGCCATGCCGTCGTTAGCGGCATAGAAACCCTTCAGATCGGGGTGGGCGCGAAGGATCGCATCGGCGGCGTTCAATGCCTTCTCGCGATCCCAATCGGCGGCCTGCTCCTGGACGATTTCGAGACCGCCGGCACCGGAGCGAAACCCCTCCAGCCTCTGGATGCTGGCCGGATGCCCTGCCAGACCGCCGATCAGCGCAACCTTCCCTGTGCCGCCGAGGCGCTTGACCATTTCCTCGGCCACGGCCTTGCCGGCGTCGGTATGGCGCACGGTGACATAGGTTGTCAGCTTCACGCCCGCGGCGGCGAGCGCATCGGCGTCGAACGCGTCACCGGCGATGATCGGAATGTTCTTCTTGGCCGCCGTCACGAGAGGTTGGATCAGGTTGCTGTTGCTGATTGGCGCCACGATAAAGCAATTGAAATCCTGGCCGACCATTGTCTGGACCATGTTGGTCTGTTCATCGATGGCCGATTCATCGGTGCCGGCCTGAACCGTGACGGCCGCACCGAGCTCCTTTGCCTTTACCTCAATGCCTTGTTGTGTCGCCAGCCAATAAGGATTGGCAAGCGTCTTGAGCACCACGGCGATCTTCAGGTTCTTGCCTGGCAGATCGGCCGCCCATGGCTGACCGACAAGTGTCAGGCACAGGATCGGCCCTGCAAGCAGGCTTTGCATCGAGACTTTAATCGACATGGCTTATTCCTCCCATTGTGGCGGTCCGTTGCGCTGGATCCGTGCGGACCGGCACAAAGCGTGGAAGTGCGCGCTTCTTGAACGGCGCCTATTCCTTCCGTAGCTCAGGATAGAGGCCGCCCTGCCGCCAACAATCAGCAACTCCATCAGATCGCATCAAACGACACCAACCATCTGATGCCGATCGTGCCCTGGCGGATGATCGCCTTCAAGCGCGGCGACAGGTTCGACAATCCTGTCGATCGGGAGGCGGATATTAGCGGGCCTTATCTGGCCAGGTCCCAGTCCCGAAAGCACTGCGGCTCCCAGTCCGTGTTGGGCACATGGTGCAGCACATCGAGAGTGGACTTGCCGTTGTTGGACGGGCCCAGGATGCAGATGCGGTTGCCGAGATCCGAGAGACTCATGGCGGCTTTCAAACACGAAAGCTCGACGAACCGACCGATCGCAAAGCGGAATATCGAATATCGGATACTCAGGAAGGCTTCGAGCCCGGCAGCCCGAACGTCTCCTTCTTCTTCGGCTTGCCGCAGTCGCGGCGGTCGATCGAGCGGTTCATGGCGTTGATCTCGCCGCTCGCCTTGTTGCTGTCGCGCGAAGCCTTGGAGCGCATGTCCGGCGTGAACGGGCCAAAGCCCATCGCCGGGTTGGAGAAGCTCGGCTTGGCGGTGACAGGCAGATTGTTCTGCTGCGCCAATTGATTGCGCTGCGCCAGCAATTGATCGCAAGGCACATCGTCATACTGCAATGAGGATTGGACGTCCTCGTCCTGACGCTCGGCCATCGACGTGCCGCCGACACATCCGGCCACCGCCAGGCAGGACGCCAACGCAATCATGATCCAGCGCATGGATATCTCCTCGTGGTATCCGCCCCGCGCAACCCGGACCATGCCATTCAGGCTTTTTCGCAGCAAGGTCGACCTCATGCCGTTGCCGGATTCCCCGCCTCGGTAGCTGTAGCAGGGAAGCCAGCCACAATAGCTAGGCCCTCGACGGGATCGCGCCGGTCGTGACGGATAACCATGCTTTCCAGCGACAGGACCGAAAGCCCGTTGGCACAAAGCACGTGCCGCGCATAGGCCTCGGAATGAGCATAACGCCGCGACGGCAAAAGGGCGAAATCGCCGCCGCCGACAAGCGTCTCGAGCGAAAAGGCGAATATGCCGCCATCGGCAAGCATGTTCGCAACCGCGCCGACGATACGGTCGAGCGCGCCGACATAGATGAACACGTCGGCCGCGACCACGAGGTCGGCTCTGTCGCCGGTGTGGGAGAAATGCTGAAGATCGGCCTTGGCCAGCAGGTCGTAGATGCCCTTGGCCCTCGCCTTCCTCAGCATGCCGGCCGAGATGTCGTAGCCCTCCAGCCGGTCGACGAAAGGGCGCAGCCTTTCGCCCATCAGGCCGGTGCCGCAGCCAAGGTCGAGGGCCAGCCGGAATCGGCCGGGCCTTGCCTTGCCAATGGCGGGCCCGAGAAAATCCGGCAGCCCGTAGCCGAGCTTGCCGACAAGCGAGTCCTCGAAACTGTCGGCGTAGTGGTCGAACAAGGTCTCGACAAAGGCGCTGGGCGGCGCCGCCGCGGCGGTCGCCTTGCCGATCAGCTGAAGCTTGAGCGCGGCGCCCAGGCGATCCGCGGGCTCTAGCTTCAGCGCCATGGCCCAGGCCTGCGCGGCCTGGTCGGGCAGGCCGGCCGCTTCCTGCATCTCGCCGAGGCGAAACCAGCCGGCGGCCCAGCGCGGCGCCAGCTCCAGCGCGCCAAGCAAAAGCTCCGCCGCCTGCGCAGGCTCGCCCGAGGCGAGAAGCATCTCGGCGAAATCGGCGCGACGGTCGGCATTCAAATCGCCCGACGAGGCCTGGAGCGGTTTCATTCGTGAAGGATCCCACCGGCGAGGCGGGCCGGCGGCTGGCTCCATAGCATGATCCCGAACCAAAGGTCAGCGAAGCAAAAAGTGGGAACCGGTTTTCGGAGAGAGATCTTGCTCCAACAAAGAGCTGGATCGTGATGGCGTTTCAACGAAACGCGATTGGGATCCAGGACGAGTCAGCAGTCTCTTGCAACGGGCTTCCCGCGGCAAATTTAGCTACTATGTTCAAAGCCATGCACGCCAGCGACCTGCTCAAATCCCGGCCGGAGGGCCTCTACTGCCCGCCCGGCGATTTCTTCATCGATCCGGTGCGGCCCGTCGAGCGGGCTCTGATCACGCACGGCCACTCCGACCATGCGCGATCCGGCCACCGCTCGGTGCTTGCGACGCAAGAGACGCTCGACATCATGGGACTGCGCTATGGCGAGGATTTCGCCGGAACGACGCAAGCGGCAACTCTCGGTCAGACGATCGACATCAACGGCGTCGCCGTCACCTTCCATCCGGCCGGGCATGTGTTGGGCTCGGCGCAGATCTGCGTCGAGCATGGGGGCATGCGCATCGTCGCCTCCGGCGACTACAAGCGGCAGAAGGACGCGACCTGCCTGCCGTTCGAGCCTGTCCGCTGCGATGTTTTCATCACCGAAGCGACCTTCGGCCTGCCGGTGTTCCGGCATCCGCCCGACCATGAGGAGATCGCGCGCGTGCTCAAATCGGCGGCGCAGTTTCCCGAACGCTCGCATTTGATCGGCGCCTATGCGCTCGGCAAGGCGCAGCGCGTGATGCGGCTGTTGCGCGACGCCGGCTATGACAGGCCGATCTATATCCACGGCGCGCTGGCCAAGCTCAGCGAATATTATCAGAGTCAGGGCATCGATCTCGGCAGGCTCGAGCCGGGAACCGTGGAGAGCGGCAGCAAGGCCGATTTCGCCGGCGCCATCGTCGTCGGACCGCCGTCGGCCTTCGCCGACCGCTGGGCGCGGCGTTTTCCGGACCCGATCTCCTGCTTCGCCTCGGGCTGGATGCGCATCCGCCAGCGGGCCAAGCAGGGCGGCGTCGAGCTGCCGCTGATCATTTCCGACCATGCCGACTGGGACGAGCTGATCATCACCATCAAGGAAACGGGGGCGGAGGAAATCTGGGTGACGCATGGCCGCGAGGAGGCGCTGGTGCGCTGGTGCGAGCTGGAGGGCATCGCCGCGCGGCCGCTGCATCTGGTGGGATATGAGGACGAGGGCGATTGATGGCGATTCTTGATGCGGGAATTGGCAACGCCGCGATCCTTCACACCCCCCTCTGGCCTGCCGGCCATCTCCCCCGCAAGGGGGGAGAT